>JBCDCF010000411.1:0-4236 GCA_039182345.1 Pseudomonadota bacterium | reverse complement strand
TGTGCGCAGGGGTGTTCCTGGCGGGGATCCTACAGCTGGTGCTGTTGATTTTTGCCGTGCGGCGGCTCGGCGTTCACCTCACATTGAAGCGCCCGCGCAGCTCGCCCCGCGTCAAACGCCTCCTCACGCTGGCGATCCCTGGCATTGCCGCTGGCGGCATCACCCAGATCAACATTGTCGCCGGCACCATCATCGCATCGTTCTGGACCGGCGCCGTCTCACACCTTTACTACGCCGACAGGCTCTACCAGCTCCCCCTCGGCATGGTGGGGATCGCCATTGGCGTTGCCCTCCTGCCTGATCTTTCAAGGCGCCTCAGAGCCAAGGACGTCGGCGGCGCCTTGTGGACCCAGAACCGCGCGCTCGAGTTCGCGCTGATGCTGACGCTCCCGGCAGCCGCTGCCCTCATCGTCGTCCCCTTGGAGTTGGTGGTGGTCCTGTTCGAGCGCGGTGCCTTCACCCGCGAGGATGCCGCGCTGACGGCCGCCGCCGTCTCCGCCTACGGCTTCGGGCTGCCGGCCTTTGTGCTCATCAAGGTGTTCTCGCCCAGCTATTTCGCGCGGGAGGACACCAAGACGCCGATGATTTTCGCAGGCATCTCCATGGCGGTGAATGTGGCCGGCAGCATCGTCCTTGCCCTGATGCTCGCCCCCGACGGGCTTGCCCATGTGGGCATTGCCGCTGCCACGAGCCTTGCGGGCTGGGTCAACGCCGCGCTGTTGTTCATCGGCCTGTTGCGCAGGGGCGACTTCAGGGCCGACGATGTTCTTTACGTTCGCCTGTCAGGCTTCCTCGCCGCAGCGCTCGCCGTTGCCATTGCCGCCGTCGTGGTGGCCCAGTTCCTCGACGGCTGGTTCTTCGACAAGAGCCTTCTGCACGCAGGCCTTGCCCTTGGCGCGATGGTGGGCGCCTCCATGGTGGTGTTCTTCGCCATGGCACAGGTTCTTGGGGCGATCGGGGTCGCCGATTTGTGGCGCGCACTGCGCCGATCCTGATTGTCTCACCCACAAACGGTTGCCGTGGCGGCGCCCCCTCATTAAGACGCCTCCATTCCACCTCAACCGAGTGCGTCTTCCGTGACCTTCTCTCCGCGCGTCTTCTCGGGCGTTCAGCCCACCGGCAGCCTGCATCTTGGCAACTATCTCGGCGCCATCCGCCGGTTCGTTGCCCTGCAAGAGAGCCACCCGTGTATCTACTGCGTGGTGGACCTTCATGCGATCACCGTCTGGCAGGACCCTGAAGAGCTGACGGAGGCAACGCGCCACGTCACCGCCGCCTTCATTGCCGCTGGGATCGACCCCAAGGCCCACATCGTCTTCAACCAGAGCCGCGTCTCGGCCCATGCCGAGCTTGCGTGGATCTTCAATTGCGTGGCGCGCATGGGGTGGCTGAGCCGCATGACGCAGTTCAAGGAAAAGGCCGGCAAGGACAGGGAAAACGCCTCAGTGGGGCTTTTTGCCTATCCGAACCTGATGGCAGCCGACATTCTCACCTACCAGGCCACCCACGTGCCTGTGGGCGAGGACCAGAAGCAGCACCTTGAGCTGACGCGCGACATTGCCCAGAAGTTCAACCACGACTACGGCGACAGACTGGCAGCGCTTGGCCGCGAGGGCGGCCTGTTCCCCATGGTGGAGCCCATCATCCAGGGGCCTGCTACGCGGGTGATGAGCCTTCGCGACGGCTCCAAGAAGATGTCGAAGTCCGATGCGTCGGACCTTTCGCGCATCAACTTGACCGATGATGCGGACGCCATCGCGCAGAAAATCCGCAAGGCGAAGACAGACCCGGAACCCTTGCCGAGCGAGCCCGATGGCCTTGCCGGCCGCGCCGAGGCGGACAACCTGGTGGGCATCTTCGCAGCGCTCGCCGGTCAGACGAAGGCTGAGGTTTTGGCACAGCACGGGGGTGCGCTGTTCTCAGCCTTCAAGCCTCAATTGGCCGAACTTGCCGTCTCCGTCCTGGAGCCTGTCAACGGTGAGATGCGCCGGTTGGTGGCCGACCCTGGACACCTCGACAGTGTCCTTGCCGATGGTGGGGAAAGGGCGAACGCCATCGCGCAGCCCATCCTCGACGACGTGAAGTCGGTGGTAGGGCTGGTTCGCTAGAATACGTCTGGCGCATGTCCTCTTGGCTCGATCTGACCAAGATCGAGCGGGACATGCGCGCGTTCGGCCGATCAGCGCCGGCTGCGAAGGCGCACATAAAGGGCCCCGTCGCCGCCGTGCGGGTGGTGGGCGGGGCCAAAACTCACCACCAGCCGGGAGAGGTCCTTGCCGCCGAGCCAATGGGGCACGGCACGGCGCAGAACGCCGCGCCCCTCCCCGCCGCTCCCCTTGCCGGTGATGACGAGGACATGGCGCCGTCCATCGCGAAACGATCTGTCCAGAAACTGGACCAGTGCGCCGTGGGCCTGCGCTTCGGTCATCCCATGAAGGTCGATGCGCGCTTCGATGGTGAGGTTTCCGCGGGCAAGCTTGCGCCGTGTCTTGCGGTCAAGATCGGGCAGGCCGCGCGACTTTGTGGGCGCCCGGCCTGCCGCTGACGGCGGTTTGGTGGCTTTCGGTTTGGCAGAGGCCTTCTTCTGAATGGGGGCCGGATCTGCGGCTGAGGGGGGCTTGGCCTTGGCGGCTGGGGGCGCCGGCGGCTCGACACGGACGGACGGCTTTCGCAAAGGCTCCACCGTCTTTGCCACCCGCTCCCACAGCGCCTTTTCGTTGGGGCTGAGGGGTCGCTTGGTCATGGCAGAGCGGCCCTTGGCAGAAAGAGCGTGAGGGTTGCGGCCGCCTTCATCTCACCGGCGATGGCGCCTGCCCCATCACCGCTTCCCATGAAAACGTCGCCCCTTGCAGGCCCTATGATGGCCGAGCCCGTGTCCTCGGCAATCATCACGCCATTGTGCGGCCCGCGCCGGGGAATGTCGGTTTCCACATAGACCGGCGTGCCAAGCTTGATGTGCGCGCGATCCACCGCAAGGCTGCGCAGGGGCACCAACGGCAGACCGCCTGCGGCGATGGGCCCGAGATCGCGCCCCGGGTCAGGCCGCTCGCGAAAGAACACGTAAGACCTGTTGGCGGCGAGGATGCCTGGCACAATGTCGGGCCTTGCCGCCAGGATGGCCCTGATGGTCTGCATGGTGGCCCCGCCCTCGGGCAGAAAGCCCCTGTCGATCAGAACGCGGCCGATGGCGGTGTAAGAATGTCCCGTCTTGCCGTGGTAACCAATGCGGGTCGCGGTTCCGTCGGGGAACACAAGCCGTGCCGATCCCTGCACCTGGATGAAGAAGGCGTCCACAGGGTCGGCGAGGAAGGCAAGCTCAAGCCCTTTGCCGTCGAGCGCCCCTTCTGAAATGGCGGTGCGGTCTGGATAGGCTTCCGTCTTGCCGTCCACCATACGGGCAAAGGTGCCGTCGCCAGGAAGGGAAGGTTCGGGCGGGTCGACACGGACAAGGTCGTCCGGCCTGCGGTAAAGGGGCGTTTGAAATGGCCCTTCACGCACCCGCGAGGCTGTCACAACAGGCTCATAGTACCCTGTGAGGAAGCCTTCAGAGCCAATCCTGAGAGGCTGGAAAATGCGCTCCACGGTCGCCCGCGCGTCCTGCAAACCGTCTTGGAGGGCGCCGGCAAGGTCGGCAAGCCAGGGGGCTTCGTGGCGTCGCGAGAAGATGGCGGGAACAGCGTGGCGGGAAACGCCTGACAGAAGCGCCACGGCTTCTGTCTCGCCCCAGCCAGGGAGGTCCTTGTAGGCGATGGGGCTAAGGGAGGCTACGGCCTCAGGCGGGCGCGCGCTCATACGAACGCTCCGCGCCCGGCACCGATAGGGGTGGTGACGACGGCCTCAGGCCGATTCGGTCGCCACCAACGCCCAGTTCGGGTTGGACGACGCGGTATCGCGCTCGAACGTCCACACGTCCACGACGTCGGACACCTTGTTGGGATCGCCATCCACCAGTTCACCATCCTTATCGTAAGTGGCGGTGATCATCTGGCTTTCCACCCGCACGGTGACGCGGGCGTTGGTGTCGCGCATGGCCGCATCGGCAAGGGACATCTTGTCGATGCCGATGAGGGTGGTGGACATGGTCTGCCCTTTGTCCTCACGTCCGGAGATGGCAGCGTCGAACCCTTCAAACACTTCGGCCGACAAGAGCGGGCCGAGGGTGTCGCGATCGCCATTGGCGAAGGCTGTGACAATCATCTCGTAGGCGGCCGACGCGCCGTTCAGGAACGACTTGGG
>JBCDCF010000410.1:0-4236 GCA_039182345.1 Pseudomonadota bacterium | reverse complement strand
CCCACCCGGAGCGGGCAGGAAGGCGAAGGCCCACAGGGCTGATGGGCGTTGCCGTCGCGCCGAACGTCGCCAATGCCTTCAGCGCCTTGTCGCGGGTGGTCTTCAAGGTGTTGGCGCGAAGGTCCACTGGGGCGCGGGCGGCAAGGGCGGCCGCCTCCCCCTCCCACTCGTCGGCGAAGTTGGCTTCCATCGCCCCTTCCAGCCAGGCCGGCAGGTCGGCGCGGGTGGCAGCGGGTGCGGCGGCCAGGCGATCTTCGGCAAGGGCCGCCGTCTCCTCAGGTGCAAGGCGTCCTGGGCCAAAACGCTCTTCGGTGAGAGTGGCAAGGTCCTTCAGGCCGACACCCCAGCGGAAACGCAAAGTGGCAAGGATGATGGCCTGGGCCGCCTCGCTGTCGGCCCGAAAGGCCGAGGAAGCGCGCCACCGCAGCGCATCGTACACAAGATTGCCGATGGCCGCCCTGTCGCCAGAGCCTGCAAAACGGTGGGAGAGGCCCCAGTCCTTCAAGGCATCGGCCACGGGGCGGCGGCGCCCCTCCACGTCGGCCAGCACCTCAATGGCGGCGGCAATGCGCCCTGCAGCGCGCACCGGTCTAGCGCGCCGAGGGGTAGTTGGGGCTCTCGCGCACGATGGCGACGTCGTGGACGTGGCTTTCGGTGAGGCCTGCATTGGTGATGCGCACGAAGCGGGCTTTCTGGCGCATCTCGCCAAGGTCCGCCGCCCCCACATAACCCATGGCCGAGCGCAGGCCCCCCACAAGCTGATGGAGGACGTTGGCGACAGGCCCGCGGAAAGGCACCTGCCCCTCAATCCCCTCAGGCACGAATTTGAGGGTGTCGCGCACTTCTGCCTGGAAGTAGCGGTCGGCTGAGCCGCGCGCCATGGCCCCAATAGAGCCCATGCCGCGATAGGCTTTGTAGCTGCGCCCCTGGTGGAGATAGACCTCGCCGGGCGCTTCGGCGGTCCCTGCCAGAAGAGACCCCACCATGGCGCAGGACGCCCCCGCCGCCAGAGCCTTGGCAAGGTCGCCTGAAAACTTGATGCCGCCGTCCGCCACAATGGGCGTATCGCTCGCCTGTGCGGCGGCAACGGCCTCCATCACGGCCGTCAATTGGGGCATGCCCACCCCTGCCACAACGCGGGTGGTGCAGATGGAGCCAGGGCCGATCCCCACCTTTACGGCGTCTGCGCCAGCATCGATCAGCGCCTTGGTGCCATCGGACGTCGCAACATTGCCGGCCAAGACTTGCACCTGGTTGGACAGGCGCTTTACACGGCTGACGGTGTTGAGCACCCGTTCGGAGTGGCCGTGGGCGGTGTCGATCACCACAAGGTCGACCCCAGCGTCCACCAGCTGCTCCACCCGTGCAAGGCCGGCATCGTCCGTGGTGGCGGCGGCTCCGACCCTGAGGCGACCTTGCGAGTCCTTCACGGCATTGGGGTAGGCCTTGGCCTTTTCCATGTCCTTGACGGTGACAAGGCCTGTGCAGTTGAAGGCATCGTCCACCACAAGAAGCTTTTCGATCCTGTGCTGGTGAAGGAGGCGCTTGGCCTCCTCCTGGGCGACGCCGTCGCGCACGGTCACAAGGTTTTCGGCTGTCATCAACGCGCGCACAGGCGTTGCGGGGTCTGAGGCAAAGCGCACGTCGCGGTTGGTGAGGATCCCCACGAGGCGGCCGAGGATGTGCCCGCCCGTCCCGCCATTGTCCACCACCGGGATGCCGGAAATCTTGTGCCTTTCCATCAAAGACAAGGCGTCGAACAAGGTGGCGTCGGGTCCGATGACGAGGGGATTGACGATCATCCCACTCTCGAACTTTTTCACCTGGCGCACAGCGTCCGCCTGCTCTTCGGGGGACATGTTGCGGTGGATGACGCCGAGCCCACCCGCCTGGGCCATGGCAATGGCAAGGGGCGCTTCCGTCACCGTGTCCATGGCAGCGGAGATGATGGGAATGTTGAGGGCAAGATCCCTGGTGAGGCGCGTTGCCACATGGGTCTCGCCGGGCAGCACCGTGGAGTGCCCTGGCGTCAACAAGACGTCATCGAAGGTGAGCGCCTCGGTGGTGGTTAGGCTCACGAATTCGGCCATGCCGCAACCCCTTTGCGCATCGCTCAGCGCATCTGACGCGGCCGCTGGAGCGCGTGCCGGCTTGGCCCCCGCTCATATCCCGGCCGTCGCGTGTGAGCAACGTGTTGCGCCGCATCATTGTGGATGGGCAGAGGGGCCGAGCCCTGCGTCTTGCGCATGGCTGGCTGCCCAATGGGTGGGCAGAGACACCCCGACTGGCCTATAACCCCATCGGTCGCCCGCGCCGCGGCCCCTTTTCCAGCCCCGCCGACCCTTTTGCGCCGACGCGGCCCATCAACGAGGCATTCGTGCAGCGTCCGCAATTGACCGCTTTGATTATCGCGTCGGCGTTATTCATGGAGTTCTTGGATTCCACCATCATCGCCACCGTACTGCCCACCATTGCGGCCGATATCGGCACCGACCCGATTCGTTTGAAGCTGGCGCTCACCTCCTACCTCCTCAGCCTTGCCGTCTTCATTCCCATCTCAGGCTGGGTGGCCGACAGGTTCGGCGCAAAGCTCGTCTTCCGCATCGCCATCGTGGTCTTCATCATCGGCTCGGTGATGTGCTCTGCGGCGGGCTCGCTCGTGGAGTTCGTGCTGGCGCGCATTGTCCAAGGGGCTGGCGGGGCAATGATGATCCCGGTCGGGCGGCTCGTCCTTTTGCGCACGACGCCGAAGTCGGAACTCCTCAGCGCCATGGCCTGGCTCACCATCCCTGCTCTGATGGGCCCCCTCCTCGGCCCGCCTGTGGGCGGCTTCATTGCCACCTATTTCGACTGGCGGTGGATTTTCTGGATCAACGTGCCTGTGGGGATCATCGGCCTCGTCCTCGTCACCATCTTCATCAGCGAGGTGAAGGGAGAGGAGACGCGGCCCCTCGACATCAAAGGCTTTTTGTTGTCGGCGGTGGGGCTGTCCGGCCTCGTGTTTGGGTTTTCGGTGCTGGGGCAAAACATGCTGCCCCTTCCCGTCACAGCGGCGATGATTGTGTCGGGTGTTGTCGCAACGGCGCTCTATCTCGCCCACGCCAAGCGCGCCGAAGCGCCGATCCTCGATCTGACGCTCCTGCGCCGCCCCACCTTTGTGGTGAGCGCGCTGGGGGGCTCACTGTTTCGCATTGGTGTCGGGGCGATCCCGTTCCTGTTGCCTCTGGCGCTTCAGGTGGGGCTTGGGATGACGCCGTTCGAAGCGGGTGGGTTGATCTTCTTCAGCGCTGTCGGGGCGCTGTTGATGAAGTTCACAGCGCAGCCGTTGGTGCGCCGCTTCGGCTTTCGCACAACGCTCATCTGGAACGGTTTTATTGCAAGCGCTGCCATGCTTTCCATGGCCGCCTTCGTGTTCAACCCACCGGCCATCATCATGGCGAGTGTTCTTGTGGTGGGGGGCTTCTTCCGCTCCCTCCAGTTCACCTGCCTCAACACCATTGCCTATGCTGAGGTGGATCAGGACGCCATGAGCCGCGCCACCAGCCTTTACAGCGTGGTGCAGCAGGTCTCCCTTGCCGCAGGGGTGGCGATCGCAGCGGCAACGGTGGAGATCCAAAGGGCGCTGCGCGGCGGGACAGAGCTTGTGGCGAGCGACTTTGTGGCCGCCTTCGTCACGGTCGCGTTGATGTCGCTCCTCGCCGTCATCTCCTACGCCCGCCTTGCCCCCGATGCAGGATCAGAGATTGCCAATCGCGCTCAGCCGCGAAAGCCTGTCGCCAGCACATAGGTCTCAGGCGAGGCGGAGCGTGAGGCCGGCGGCTTCACATGCTTCACGCTTGCAAAGTCGCGCCGCAGCTCTGCCAACAGCCCCCCTTCGGTGCCGCCTTGGAAGACCTTGGCAAGGAAGGCGCCGCCAGGGGCAAGGGTCTGTTTGGCAAAGTCGTGGGCAAGCTCCACAAGGTGCACGATGCGCAGGTGATCGGTGGCGCGGTGGCCTGTGGTTTCGGGCGCGAGATCGCTGAGGACAAGGTTGGGGCGCCGGCCTCCGAAGGCGGCCTCAAGGGCGCCAGGCGCTTCATCGGACGTAAAGTCCTGCGTGAGGATTACGGCGCCCGGCACAGGGTCCATGGGCAAAATGTCCATGGCGACGATGGGGGTGTCGCGGCCGGCCTTGGCGCGCTTCACAGCCACCTGCGTCCACCCTCCTGGGGCAGCGCCAAGGTCCACCACAGTCAT
>JBCDCF010000409.1:0-4236 GCA_039182345.1 Pseudomonadota bacterium | reverse complement strand
TATCTGGAGCGGGCGGCCCGGCAGCAGGTCATCGCCCAGTCCACAGGCCGGCCCCTGTCCATCATGCCCGATGCGGTGGTGGACCACACGGCGCGCCAGATGCGCCAGGTGATGAAGGTCCAGGCCGAGGAACACTTCACGGTCCTCAAAAGGCTCAACCCGGCACCGGCGGCATGATGAACAGACACGAAATGGCAGGCCGCCCCGGCGGCGAGGCGAAGTTGCGTTACCTCGACAGCGATTTTCAGGTGCTGTCCCCCGGCACCTTCGTGCGCTGCGCCGTCACCGGCCGGACCATCCCGCTGGCGGAGCTTCGCTACTGGAACGTCGATACCCAGGAAGCCTACGCCGACGCGGAAGCGGCCTACAAAGCCTTTCAGGCCACAAACTCCGGCGGCGACGGGGCGGAGCCTTCATAAACGCGGCGGATCGAGGCCTCTAGCGCCTCGTCCAATTCAGCGGTCACGGGAATGACGGTGAGGCGTGCGGCAAGTTCGCCTCGTGCACCGTCCAGGCCGCGCAGCCGCACAGCGTCCTTGGCCGTCGTCAGGACGGGCCGGCCATTGGCTGCTGCGAGCAGCGCTTTGGCATCCCCCTCGGTGAAAGGGTGGTGGTCGGCAAAGGCCACCTTCTCTTCCACCAGCACCCCTTCAGTCTCCAAGCCTGCGAAGAACTTTTCGGGCCGCCCGATGCCGGCAAAAGCAAGGACGGCCGCGCCCTTTAGCGCCGGGTCGATGGACTGGCGCACGGTGACAGGGTGCAGGGGCAAGCTTGTGGCGATCTGATCGTCAGGAACGCCGCCCACAAAGAGCAGCGCGTCGGCCTGAGGGAGGTGCGCGGCCAAAGGGGCACGCATGGGACCGGCGGGCGTCACCAACGCGTTGCCGAGGCCCACCACAGCGTCCACCACGAGGGCGCTCCAGTCCTTGGCAAGTGCGGGGTTTTGAAAGCCGTCGTCCATGATGACGGCTGTGCCGAGCGTTTCCGCCAGCACGCCGCCCTTCCCTCTGTCGCGGGCGACGACGGTGGGCGCTGTCTCGGCAAGGATCAACGCTTCGTCACCCACCTCCGAGGCGGTGTGTTCACCCACCGTGACGGGCCCCTTCAGGCTGCCGCCATAACCGCGGGTCAGGAAGACGGGCATTGCGCCCGCCTCTGCAAGCACCTTAGCAATGGCAAGGGCAATGGGGGTCTTTCCGGCCCCGCCAACGGTGGGGTTGCCGACGCAATAAACGGGGATCGACAGCCGAACACGCGGTGGTGAGGCCATCCTGCGCGCGGCAATTGTCCCGACAATGGCACCGATCGGGGCCAGGCAGTGCGCTGCAGCACCCCTGTCACGCCGCCACCAGAAGCGAGGCGCCTTCACGACGGCCTCCCATCAAGCAGCGGGGCAAGCGCTTTAAGCGTGCGCGCCCGCGCCCCTTGGCACTGGGCCAGAACCTGGCGCGCGGCGCCAGCCATCCGTTGCCGCGCCGCCTGGTCGGCCATGAGTGAGGCAAGCGTTTCGGTGAGGCCATCGGCGTCGGTCACCACACACGCGGCATTGGCTTCCACGAAGGGGCGGAACATCTCACCATGGTCTCGGCCTGTGACAAGGGCAGCGCCCGCGTGCGCAGCTTCGGCAGGGTTGTGCCCGCCGAGGGGGATGAGAGAGGCCCCCATGAACGCCACCTGTGCCACTTGAAAAGCCGCCGACAACTCCCCCAACGTGTCGAACACGATGATGTCGCCGCCGGCTGCCTCGCCTTTGCTGCGGCGCCGTACAACGCCTGCGTTCTGCGCCTCAAGCGCCACTTCATCACCCCTTTGGGGGTGGCGCGGGGCAAGCAGCATGACGGTGTCTGCATGGGCGCGAAGGTGGGTATGGGCGGCGATGGCGGCAGTCTCTTCGCCAGGGTGTGTGCTTGCGGCAATCCATACGGGACGCTCCCCGATGGCCTCCCTCAGCGTTGCCACCAGGGCAGGGTCGGCGGGGGGCGGTGTCGCATCAAACTTAATGTTGCCGCTGGTCACCACCTTGCGCACGCCGAGGGTGCCAAAGCGTGCCGCGTCCGCGTCAGACTGGGCGATCGCCGCATCGATCTGCCCAAACAGTGGGCCGGACAGGAACGGCCGCCCCGCCCATCGCCGGAAGGAGCGCTCCGACAGGCGAGCATTCACAAGGGCGATGGGAATGCTGCGGGCGGCCAGACGGTGGACGGTCGTCGGCCAAATATCCGATTCCACGAAAAGGGCTGCCCTCGGGCGCCAATGGTTGAGGAAGCGGTCCACGAACGGCGGGGTGTCGAGGGGCGCGTATTGGTGGGTGAGATCTGGCGCCAGCGCCGCCACCCGCTCCGCCGCGGTTGGGGTGCCTGTGGTGATGAGGACGGGCCCGTCCAGCGCACGCGCCAGGTCCACGGCCACAAGCGCCTCCCCGACGCTGACGCCATGGATCCACACCGGCGGGGCGGAGGGCGCGGCGGCGGACGGGTGGCCTTGCTTTTCGCGCAGGCGATTTCGGTCTTCCTTGCCGCGGCCAGCCCTCTTGCGCAGGTACGGGGCGGCAAGGGGGGCCATGATGCGGCCTGCCGCGCCGTACCCCCACCACACCGCCCTGCCAAGGGGGCTCATCGTGTGGCGTCGGTCTCCGGGTCGAGCAGGCGGTGCAGGTGGACGATGAAGTAGCGCATGTGCGCATTGTCCACCGTCTGCTGGGCCTTCGCCTGCCAGGCCTCTTTGGCTTTGGCGTAGTTCGGGTAGACGCCGACAATGTCCACCTTGTCCAGATCGCGGAAGGTGACGTCGTCAAGGTCGGTCAGTTCGCCACCAAGCACGAGGTGGAGGAGTTGCTTGTCTGCCATGGGTCTTGCTTTGCGGTGGGTGTTTCGGGCCAATGCCCGTCGCCCTCCTATGTGGTCGACGCCGGCCGTTTTTCGAGGGTCTGGGGCATGGCCGGGCAAGCCTCGACCCGCATCGGCGGGCGCTGACTACACTTCGCCCTTGGGGTCGAAGTGGATGGCCTCGCCAAGGCCCTTCAACGCATCGATGATGCGTGCGGGGCCGCCGATCAAGGGGGGCAAGAGGGTGGTGTCGGTGTCGTACATGATCCTGCGGCCCGAAAGGTCGGTCAGCGCGCCGCCCGCCTCCTCGACAATCAGGTCGCCGGCGGCAACGTCCCAGTGGTGTGCACCGCCTTTGGCGACCATGGCGTCCAGTTCGTCGGTGCACAACTTGGCAAGCCGCAGGGCGAGCGAGGGGATGTAGTTCGCCTTCTGCGCTCCCGCCGCCGCCAGATCCCCCCGCGCGAACAGCTTGCGCGGTGCAGCCACCCGCGCACCTTCCAGCCCATTGCGGGTGGAAATGGCGAGCGCCGTGCCGTTCAGCGAGGCGCCTCCACCGGCTGAAGCGGCAAACACATGGTCTTTGGGCGGGCGCATGATGACGGCGGCAATGGGCCTTGCCCCTTCCACAACGGCAACGGAAATGGCCCAGGCGCTGCCGCCATCCAGGAAAGCGCGGGTGCCGTCGATGGGGTCCACCACAAACGCACGCCGGCCCGCGCCGTGCGCCAAGGCACTTTCCTCTGACACCCAGCCATAGTCCGGTCGCGCGGAGCGCAGGATGGCGGACAGGCGCTCGTCCACCGCAATGTCCGCCTCCGAGACGGGGGAGGCGTCCGCCTTGGTCCACTGCTGGACGGCGGTGTCGAACCTTGCCATTGCAACGTCCGCCGCCTCACGGGCTGCCGAGATGAGAAGTGTCAGGTCGTCGTGGGGCGAAGACACCGTGTCAGCGTCCGCCAATGGTCATGCCTTCAATGGCGATGGAGGGGGCGTCCACGGCAAACAGGCCAGGCGCATCGTCGGCGAAGATGGCGCGGGCGAACATGTCCGGCAGCGTGCCCGCCACAGTCACCTCGGAGACGGGATGGACAATCTCGCCATTCTCGAACCAGAAGCCTGCAGCGCCGCGGCTATAATTGCCGCTGACAATGTTGGCCCCCATGCCGATGAGATCGGTGATGACGAGGCCTGAGCCGGCATCGTCCATGAGGCTTTGCAGGGTTCCGCGTCCGCCGAGCACGGAGATGTTGGTGGCGGAGGGGCTGGGAAGTCCCGTGCCACGGGCGGCCCTGCCATTGCTCTCGCGACCGAGTTTGCGGGCCGTAGCAAGGTCCAGCACGAAGGCGGAGAGAACGCCATCGGCCACAATGTCCAACGGGGCGGAGGCAAGCCCCTCCCCATCGAAGGG
>JBCDCF010000408.1:0-4241 GCA_039182345.1 Pseudomonadota bacterium | reverse complement strand
GACCAAAAGGGCCACCACAGGAAGGTTCCGCCGGTTGCCTGCGGCCGCAATCTCCCGCCCGATGACGGCTATGAGCGCGATGGGAAACACCAGCGCCACCATGAACGCAGGAACGAGCCCGATCAGTCCCGAGGCGGCAATGGCCGCCCGTCCAGCCACCCAAAGGCCGAAAAGGGCCGCGAGGGGAAGGCCCGACACAGGTGGCCGCTTCGTCCAACTGGGAACGGCCGTCAAAAGAAAGCCGGCCATGACCGCCACCACCATCCCAAACAAGAGTTCATGAACATGCCAAGCCAAAGGTGGCAACGCGGAGGGAAGGGCGGCTGCACCCCTCAGCCACGCCACCCACATCGCCACACACAGTGAGGCCCACACGGCGGCCGCCAGGAAGAACGGGCGAAACCCATAAGACAGGACAGCCGCATCCTGCCAACTGGCCCTTGTGGGAGGGGCGGGGCTATCCATGGGGGGCCGTGCGTGCGGGGCCGATGTCGCCGGTCAAGGCAAAGTCGGCAAGGGTGAAGCGGTTCAAGTCCTCGATGAAGCGGGCCTCTGCACCTGCCAAAATGCCCTTCAGTCGGCATTGGGGGGTGATGACGCATGCCCCGCCATCCTTGGCAAAGCATTCCACCAGCGCAGAGCCTGCCTCCAAGGCTGCCACCACATCCCCAAGGCGCACCCTGTCGGCCGGCCGTGCGAGGGTGGCACCGCCCCCAGACCCACGCCGCGTGGTGATGAAGCCTGCGGAGGAAAGCGCGGCCATCGCCTTGGTCAAGTGGTTGCGGGAGATGCCGAACGCTGCGGCAATCTGCGCCGTGGAGTGGGCGCGTTGGGGCTCGCGCGCCATCCACATGAGGGCGCGCAGGCCAAAATCTGTGAAGCTGGTGAGGCGCATAAAATTCTGATGATCCAACTCAAGTTTTAGGTGGCGCTCGGATGGTAGCAGGTGTAATTGGTATTTACGATACCGATTATACCTCCCCCGGATCACCGATGGTGCGGATCGAACCGTTGTCCTTTCCCCTGCGACGCACTTTGTGGCTCACCCTTGGGATGTCGGCCCTCACCGTCGGCGGGGTCGGCGTGTTCTTGCCCCTGTTGCCCACAACGCCCTTCGTTCTTGTGGCAGTGTTTGCGTTCTCCAAAAGCGCACCGTCCTGGGCGGCAAGGCTGGAGGCCAGCAAGACATTCGGGCCCACCCTTGCGGCCTGGCGCGCCCACGGGTCCATCGCCCCGCCTGTCAAAGCGCTCGCCATTGCCATGATGGGGGTGGTGCTTGCCCTTAGCCTCGTCTTCTCAGCGCCCCTTGCCGTTATTGCTGTCCAGGTGGTGTGCATGGCGGGCGCCTCAGCCTTCATCCTCACCCGGCCGAGCGGGCCGCGTTGATGGCCCCATCCCACCCTTTCCCGATCCCCCGCCGAAGGAGACACCCGTGCGCGCTCTCATCCCCCTTTTGGCTCTTGTCCTGCCGACGGCCGTCGTTGCCGAGACCACACTCATCGACACAGGCGTCCTGCCCTCAAGCGTCGTCCATGAGGTGGCAACGCTCACGCCCCTTGCCGTGACGCCGTCAGGCGCACCTGCCGTCCTTCTTCTCGATCTTGAAGCCGGCGATGTGGTGCCGCCCCACGCCGCGCCGGCGGGGTTGCGTCTCCTGACAGTCCTGTCAGGGGAGATGTCCTGGGGGGACGGCAGCCGCATCGACGAAACCCAGGAGACCGTCTACCCCGCAGGCAGCATCCTCACCCTTCCCGCAGGGGTCGACCACTGGCTTGCCGCCCGGAACGGCAGTGTGCGCCTGCAGCTGATCCTGTTGGACGATGAGACCCCCGTGCCCGCCATGGCACAGCAAATGACCGCGGCGTCAGACCAGTAGGCGGTGCGCGACCCCCTGTCGCAAACTGCGCTGTCTGTGACGCCGTCGGCGCGGTATCTAAGAATTCAGGAGAGTATTTTCGGAGTTATTCTAAATAAAGACAAGAAAACTTCCGTCCTGATCTTTCGCCGTGTCTTCGGTTTGCCTATCTGGGAGGGGCCGCGTGCGCGGCACTGCCCACAGTTGAGCGCAACCTGGAGGGACACCATGGCCGTGCCGACATCGCCCAGACAAGGAAAGCCGGCACGTCTTCTCACGGTGAAGACAGCGTGGCGGCTGACGCCCAACATGATCCGCGTCACCTTCAAGGACGATTGGTTGGCCGACATTCCGGCGGGCCGCGAAGGGGCCAACTGCAAGATCCTCATCCCAGGGGAGGGCGAGAGCCGCGCAGCCTTCAAGGCCGCGCTCGAGGATGGCGTGCGGCCCATCACGCGCACCTACACCATTCGCCATCACCGCAGGGACGCCTGCGAAATGGATGTGGACTTTGTGGCCCATGGCGACGAAGGCCCCGCGTCGGCCTGGGCCATGGCGGCAAAGCCAGGCAGTTTTTGCGGCTTCAGGGGTCCGAGCGCTGTCAAGATCGCGGCCTTTGAAGCGGACTGGTATCTTGTGGCCGCCGACATGTCTGCCCTGCCTGTCGCCGCCGCCACCCTTGAAGCCATGCCGCGGGACGCAACAGGCACCGCCATCTTCGAAGTGACGAGCCTTGAGGACAGGCAGAGCATCAACGCCCCGCCCGGTGTCGATATCCATTGGCTGGTGCACAACGACCCCCATGTCCCTTCCACGGCGCAAACTGCCTTCATCCATGGACTGGCTTGGAAACCTGGGCGCGTGCAAACCTGCATTGCCGGGGAGGCGGGCGTCATCAAAGCCCTGCGCGGTTTCCTCCACATCGAAAAGGCAGTTCCGCGGGCCGACACCTACATTTCCGGCTATTGGAAGATCGGACTGGTGGAAGATCAGCACCAGGCCGAAAAGCGGGCCGAGGCGGCATGACCAAAGCACGTCACCGCCTCATCGCGGCTCACCCGATAGGGAGGTGCTAGTGCGCCCGCACATGGTCATTGTCGGGGCGGGAATTGTCGGCCTCTCCACCGCCTACAGCCTTTTGAAGCGCGGCTGTCAGGTGACGGTGCTCGAGGCGGGGCCCATCCCTTCGCCCATCGCCTCATCCAGCGACCACCATCGCCTCATCCGCCGCGTCTATGGGGAGGAGGCGGGGTACTGTTCGCGCATAGGCGAGGCGTTCGACACTTGGCGCACACTGTGGGCGGACCTTCCGGGCCCGGTGGAACGCTACTATTCCGACACAGGCATCCTGGCGCTCAGCACGGAGGCAGGGGACTACACCGACCGCTCGCGCGACGTACTCACCCGTCTCGGTGTCGCCTTCGAGGTGATTGCGAACGGCGAACTCTCCAACCGCTTCCCCTTCCTCAACCCGGACGGGGTCGCCTACGCCATGGTGTCGGAAGGCGGCGCATTGTGGGCCAACGCCATTCTCGTGGATCTTGCCGCATGGCTGCGCGCCCACGGCGCCGATGTGCGCGAACACACGCCCGTTGCGAGCGTGGACCACAAGAACGCCACCGCCCACCTGCAATCAGGAGAGACGGTGGCGGGTGACCGTGTGGTGATTGCCGCTGGCGTGCGTGCACGCGATCTCGCAGGGGAGGCGGCGAACGCCCTCGTGCCCCATCGCTCCATCGTGCTCTACGCCGAGCCGCCGGCAGACCTTGCATCGGCCTGGGACGGTGCCCCCTGCTGGACCGATCTCGGCGGCGACAGCGATCTGTGGGGCATGGCACCCCTCAAAGGCATTCCTGCAAAACTTGCCAACGGTGCACTCGGCCGGCGCGACCCCACCGACCATGACCGCACCATCGCCCCCGAAGAGATCGAGGCGATCCTGGCAAGTTACGCTGGCCGTTTCGTTGGCATCGAGCGTTACCGCGTTGCCTGGGGGGTGGCCAACTACTGGACCTACGCCCCCGAGAGCCGGTTCCACCTTGCCGAGGTCCACCGCTCCCTTCTGGTCTCCGCCTGCTCCGGCCACGGCTTCAAGTTCGGCCCCCTCACAGGCGAGGATGTCGCGAAGGCCCTCACAGGCGCCGCCACCGTCGCTGCCACCGTAACCGCCATGGCCGGCCAACTTCCACTGGCCTCGCCTACCCTCCAAAGGGGCACCTCAGCGGGGGGCGTTGAAGGCCCTTCGCCCTAGGCTCCGGACTCAATCAGCACCACCACTGAATGACGAGGGCAAGGGCGACGGTAGAGGCATAGGTTGACGACAGCCGGTCGTAACGCGTGGCGATGCGGCGCCAATCCTTGAGGTGGCCGATGGTGCGCTCGATCT
>JBCDCF010000407.1:0-4244 GCA_039182345.1 Pseudomonadota bacterium | reverse complement strand
GAACGTTCCGATGTTTTATGGTGTTGCCATTGTGGATATGCGAAACTGCACCATTGAAGACGATCGTGGCGCCACACCGCCTTGGGCCAGTGACGCGGCCCCTTAGGTGACCTCAACAGTCGCATCGTCTCACCGAGACGGCTGGCGATTCCGACAGGACGAGTTTCAGGACTTGAAAAGGACAAGGGCGCGCATGACCCTTCCGCCAACAACGTCGTTCTCCGCTCGCCCCCAAAGCCTCTCACCCTGCTAGCCAAGCCGCAGCGGTTCCCTCACCGGAAGGGGCGGCTGATGGCCCATCCCTATCAACACGCGGTCCGCTCGGCACGGCTGTTTGGTGGCGTGGCGGCAGACTATCAGGCCATTCACGACTGGTTCGACGAGTCCAAGGCGCACCTGGGTGACATTCGCCACCGCGCCCTCCGCCATCACAGCGAGGGGATTTTTCTGTGCGAGTCCATCTTCGGCACCGTCATCACCAACGCTGACGGCAAGGCCGTTCCGGTGCGCACCATCGGCGAACAACATGTTCAAGATGACCTCGGTTGGATCCCTTCCGTGAAGGATTGGCTGCAGCACATCAACTTCCAACCCTGGATGGGGCGCACCGCCTTCAGGCCATCCTCCCAAAACGGCCGCAACACTGACGAGGCGCCCGCGCAGACCCCATCACCGTCCTGATAGCCACAGCCCCCAACGACGCCGCCCCGGAAAGGCGCCCCCCAGATCCCTCACCGCACAACCAGATTTGTCCCGCACGGCCCGGACCGATACGCTCTCCCAAACACGGTGATCGGGAGGGATCTGATGGACGCTCGGACCGATACGACGGCACAGCAAGCCAGCCAGACACGCACGGTTTTGCTCACAACCGTCAAAGGCAACCAGACGGTCGCCTTCATGGATGAAGCCACAGGCGCATGCCTTGCCGCCCCCGTTGTGGGCACGCCTGATGCCAAACCCCACGAAATCATCCTGTCCGAAGACGGTGCCAGGGCGTTCGTCTCCCTTTATGGCGACAAGGGTTACGGGGACAATACGCCGGCCAACCGCCTTGCCGTCGTGGACGTCAAGGCAATGGCATTGGAGCGCGTCATCGGCCTTGACCTTTACCTTGGCCCCCACGGTCTGGCGCGCGACTGCCACGGCCGCATCTGGGTCTCCGCCGAGGTCAACCGCTGCCTCCTCGTCATCGATCCCGATCGCTGCGAGATTGTGCAAAGCGTCTACAGCGAAGCCGGCTGCCACTTTCTTGCCGCCTCCCCCGATGGACGGCTGATGTACTCAGCCCACAAAGAAGTGCCCTTCATCGGCATCCACGATGTGGAGACCTGCCGCATGGTGGAACGTATTGACCTTGCCATCGGCAGCCAGGCCATTTGGCACGCGCCGCAAGGGGACACCCTTTATGTGGGTGACTTCTGCCGCCCCCTCTTCCACGTGGTGGACACGCGCGAACGCAAGGTGGTACGCTCCGTACCGCTCACGGGTGTGCCTGGCTGGCCTTACGCCACGCCCGATGGCCGCCACATCGTCGTCTCCACGTACCTTGAGAAGGAAGACCGCGGCTTTGCAGAGGTGTTTGACGCCGCCACTCTGTCGCCCATGTCCAAGGTCGAACTCCCCGCCGAACCCTTCCACGTGCTGGACGGCAATGATGGCCGAACCGTCCTCATCGTGGTGGGCGACAGCCGGCTTGTGCGCATGGAGATCGCCACAGGCCGCATCGAGAGCTTGGAGTACGCCCTCGGCGCGGTGATGCCTGAACAGGTGGTGCGCACCAGCCTCAGCGCCTCCTAGCGCGCTTGCCGCTCTGGTTGGATCAACCTGAGCGAGGAGCAATCGCGCCAGATATCGAGTGCGAGCACGCCTTCATCCGCTCGGTTTGCTTCGAACCGAGCGGATCGCGCTCTAGAGGCTTGGGGCGCTAATCTGCGGTGTTGCCACCACCATCATCGCGGACCAGCTTGATGTCTTCCTTCGCCGCCCAGGCGCCAATGTCCTCCCGCCGCAAGGCCGTTGCCATCAGATCGGGAAACTGGTCGGGGGTGCATGCAAACACCGGCGCACCAAGGGCTGCAATGTCGGCAGCCAGATGTGAATCGTAGCTGGGATGGCCGGAATCGGACAACGCCAACAGCACAATCACGTTGACGCCAAGCGCCATCAGCCGGCCAACCCTTGCCGTCAGCTCGGTTTGATCGCCCCCCTCATAAAGATCGGTGATCAGAACCAGATGGGCCTTGGTGGGCCGCTCGATGCGCCCCTCGCAATACGCCACCGCCTGGTCGATGTCCGTGCCGCCCCCAAGCTGGACGCCGAACAGCACCTCCACGGGGTCGGCCAACTGGTCGGTCAGATCCACCACGGCGGTGTCGAAGCACACCAGCTTGGTGCGCACCACGGGGAGCGAAGCCATGACGGCGGAAAAGATCGACGCATACACCACCGACGTTGCCATGGAGCCGGACTGGTCCACGCACAAAATCACCTCGTCCAGATCCACCAGCCGCCGCTGCCGCCTCTGAAACCCCACAAGCCGCTCAGGGATCACCGTCTGGTGGGCGTCCTGCCAGGTGTGAAGGTTCTTCTTTATGGTGCGCGGCCAGTCGATATCGGCAAACCGCGGCCTATGGGTGCGCTTTGACTTGTCCAGGGCGCCGCGAAGGGCTTCAGCGGTCTTTCGCTCCAACCGCGCCATCAACTCGGCCACCACCTTGGCGATGACCTTGCGGGCCGTCTCCTTCGTCTTGGCCGGCATCGCCCCGCTCAAGGACACCAGGTCGGCCACAAGGTTCACGTCCGCCTCCACCGCCGACAAGAACTCAGGCTCAAGCAGCATCTGGCTGAGGCCCAACCGCTCGAAGGCATCCTTCTGGACCACGCGAACCACAGGCGAGGGGAAGAAGGTGCGGATGTCCCCCATCCACCGGGCCACCGCTGGCGCCGAAGACCCAAGACCGCCCCTGCGCCCGCCGCGTCCCTCTCCGGTGTCGTCAGGCTCCTTGTAAAGGGCCGAAAGGGCCTCCGACAGGCGCTGGTCGCCGGCCGGCAACGCCCCGTCGTCCCCGCCGACCGCAAGGCGCCAGCGCCGCCCGCGCTCCGCATCGTCCCGCCCGTCACTCACCATTGCGTGCCCCCGCCGCAAGGATTCTCGTCAACGCTGCGAAATGGTCAGGCCAGACAGACTCCGCGTCGGGCACGAGAACACGGGTGGTGGAGCGGGTCGTGCGCCGCAAAAGCGCATCCAGCAGCCGCGTCTTCTCTGTCTTGTCGAGCCCTGAGAACACGCGCCGGAACACAGGCAAGTATTCCACGAAGACCTCACCACTGAGCGAGATCATCCAGCGGTCGACCCCCTCGCGCAATCTTGCATCATACAGCAGCCGCTGCCCTGCCCCTTGAAAGAAGCCTTCAAAGAACGCTGCCGCATCGGCAGGGGCCGTGCCTGGCGAGAGCATGCGGCCCAGCAACATCACCGCATCGTCGGGGGCCATGGCGTCAGCATCGTAAAGGAGGCGGGCGGCGGCGCCCATCACAAGGCGCGCGGCTTTCCCATCCTCCACCAAGGTCTGCAAGGCGCCCGTCCACGTTTGGGTGAGCGTATCGGCCTCGGCCAGGCGAATGGCGCCGTCCGCCTTCTGCAGCGCGGTGTGGAAGGCACGGGCGGCGTCATCATCAAGGTTGCGCGCGGCGTAACGGGTGGACAAGGCGCCCTGGGTGCCGATGCGCTCAAACAGGTCCGACAGCTGGCGCGCATCCATCTGCCGGGCCTTGCCGTAGCGCATCACGTCCGCAAGACCGGGAAGCGCGCCCAACAGCTCAAGACAGTCGCTTGTTTCAGCGGCCCGGTCGGCAAGCCTGTCGATCCCCCTTTGGGCCGCCTGCGGAAGCTGCGAGGTCATGGCCGAGAAGGTGAGGTCCGCCAGCCGCCCCAGCTCATCTTCCCCCGCCATCAGCGCCATCAATCGGCCCGATGATGCGGTCTCGATGGTGGTGCCGTAGATGAGGTTTTCCACCAGCTGGACCGCGAACTCAGGGTCCCATGCCAAAAGCCACCGTTCGCGGAAGGTCCCACGGCTGCGGCCGGCGTCAGACAACTGCCCCCACCGCACACCAAGGGCATTGAGGCGGTGCAAAAGGGTGGACCGAAACAGCCCCGCCTCGGACCGAAGGTCGATGGACAGCTCCTTCTCCAACGCCTCGGGCTTCAGCAGCGCCAACAGAAAAAGGCGCGGCTGAAG
>JBCDCF010000406.1:0-4248 GCA_039182345.1 Pseudomonadota bacterium | reverse complement strand
GTCCGATGCGACACTGAAGGAGGCCGAGGCGGCCGATGCCATTCTCTTCGGTGCTGTGGGCGGGCCCCAGTACGATGATCTTTCCTACGATCTGCGGCCCGAGGCAGGTCTCCTGCGCCTTCGCAAACACTTCGATCTTTTCGCCAACATCCGCCCGGCCATCTGCTACCCGGCGTTGGCCGATGCCTCCAGCCTGAAGCGGGAGGTGATCGAGGGGCTCGACATCGTCATCCTGCGCGAGCTGACCGGCGGGGTCTATTTCGGCGAGCCCAAGACCATCGAGGACATCGGCAATGGCCAGAAGCGCGCCATCGACACGCAGGTCTACGACACCTTCGAGATCGACAGGATCGGCCGCGCCGCGTTCGAGCTGGCCCGCACCCGAAAAAAGCGCGTCACCTCCATGGAAAAGCGCAACGTCATGAAGTCGGGCGTTCTTTGGCGTGAGGTGATGGACGCGGCCCACAAGGACGGCAACACCGACATTGCCCTCGACCACATGCTGGCCGATGCCGGTGCCATGCAGCTTGTGCGCGACCCCAAACAGTTCGACGTCATCGTCTGCGACAACTTGTTCGGCGACATGCTGTCTGACATTGCCGCACAGCTGACCGGCTCGCTCGGCATGCTGCCGTCAGCATCGCTTGGCGCCGTCGACCCGCGCACAGGCCGCCGGCGCGCCCTTTATGAGCCCGTCCACGGCTCCGCGCCCGACATTGCCGGCAAGGGGATTGCCAACCCCATCGCGATGATCGGCTCGCTGGGGATGGCGCTGCAATACTCCTTTGCAATGGTCGATGAGGCCCGCGCCCTCGACCAGGCCATCGCCGCCACACTCGACGAGGGCGTGCGCACGGCCGATATTGCCGGTGGCAGTTCCCATGTGAGCACCACGCAAATGGCCGACGCCATCCTGTCCCACCTGAAGCGCATTTTGTCGTGAAAGCCCGTGCGGTCGCCGCCAGCGCCTTTCTGGTCGCTCTGGTGACCGCACCATTCGCCAAAGGGGAGGACGGGTCCGGCTTGTCCTCCGTCAGGTGGGAGTATCGCCCGCTCCTCATCTTTACGCCGAGCGAGGATGACCCGCGTCTGTCCCGCCAGACCACGCGCCTTGCCGATGACGCTTACGGGATGAGGGATCGCCGCCTTGCCGTCTACGTGGTGGAGCGGCGGCGCGTCTTCACACTGTTTGGCGCCCCGGCCCCGCAGGCGAGCGCCAAGCTGTTGCGCCGGCGCTTCGGCGTGGCGGACGAGACGTTCAAGGTGGTGCTTGTGGGCCTTGATGGCGGCGCCAAGCTGACGGCAAGCGAACCTGTGGATGCCGCGCAGCTGTTTGATCGCATCGACGGCATGCCCATGCGTCGCCGTGAGCTGGAGCAACGCCGCGAACGGGAGAGAGGCAAGCCCTCGCCTTGACGGGTTGCCTTGACGGGTCGCCTTGGTCGGCCGAGCCTTGGGCTATCGACCGAAGGACCCATCGACCATGACCACCGCGGCACAGCCTCATTCAATCTTCGGCCCGGATTTTGTGCGCGACCCTTATGCGGTCTACCGCCAGTGGCGTGCGGAAGGCGCCGTGATGTGGGATGCCGGGGCCCAAGCGTTCGTGGTGACGGGCGCCGAAGCGGTGAGTACGGTCTTAAAGGACTCGGCCACCTTTTCCTCCGACCGCGTAACCAGCGCCCGCACGCGGTTTGCCGACCCGGCCCTCAAGCCGCTGTTCGATCTTCTATCCTACCTCCTCCTGCAAAGGGATGAACCTGACCACACGCGTCTGAGGGCCCTAGTTCACACCGCCTTCAAGAAGACCGCGGTGGAGCATTATGTCGATGACATTGCGGCGCTCGCCAAAACGCTTCTTGCCGATGCGGACAAAGGACCGTTCGATTTCGTTTCAGGCTTTGCGGTGCCGCTCCCCATCCTCGTCATCTCGCAGATTGTCGGCATTCCGCCGGCCGACCGCGACCAGGTGAAGGCCTGGTGCGATGCCTTCTCCGTGGTGGCGCTGAACTTTTATGCGCAGATCTCAGACGAAGAACTCTATCGGGGCTTGCGCGCCGTCGAGGCCTTCAGCGCCTATCTCTTGGATCGGGCGAGGACGCTGGAGGCGAACCCTGACGGCTCTCTCCTGTCGGCCCTTGTTGCCGCACGGCATGAGGGGCACGCGCTGTCTGAAGAAGAGCTTGTGGCCAACACGCTCCTGCTCCTCAACGCAGGCAACGAGACCACGACGAACCTTTTGGCCAACGGCCTTCACGTTCTGTTGGACCACCCGGACACCATGGCCGCCCTGAGGGCAGAACCCCAACACATCCCTGCCGCCGTGGAGGAAATGCTGCGGCACGATGCGCCCGTGCAGTTCATCGGCCGGGTTGCCGTCCGCGACACCACCCTTGGCGGAAAGGCCATCAAGACGGGTGATCTCGTCCTTGTTTTCCTCGGATCGGCGGGTCGCGATGGGGCGCGCTTCGATCGTCCTGACGACTTCATTGCCGAGCGCCACCCCAACCCGCATGTGGCGTTCGGGGCGGGGCCGCATGTGTGCGCAGGCCTACAGCTTGCGCGTGTGGAGGCGAACGTTGCCTTCAGCACGCTGTTGTCGGAGTTTGCCGTTGTGGAGCGGGCGCCAGGCGAGATCGGCGTCACCCCGAACAAGAACCTGCGTTGCGTTGCCCACCTGCCAGTGACACTTCGGCGCACTGAGCGCGCATCGGTGGACTGACACAACACCAGGCCCCTCGCGGCCAGGACGCGGATTTGTGATCGCCCGAACACGCATTCGTTTGGGAAAACAGTGTCATAATCCCAAAGCCGGCAAAATTGTTCCTTCGTCGAGCGTCACGATTGTGCCATTCTAGGCGCACTCAGTTCGCAGGAGGCTTTGCGCATGTTCGCTTTCGCTCGGCCCGTTCTTGCCGTCATTATTTTGATGTTGTTTTCGTTCATTCCCGCCCGTGCTGCACCACCTGTGGTGGATGTGGAGCTTGTTTTGGCCGTCGACGTGTCCTGGTCCATGGACTACGACGAGCAGCGTCTTCAGCGGGAGGGCTACGTCGCCGCCTTCCGCAACCCTGAGGTTATCCAGGCCATTGAGAAAGGCGACTGGGGACGCATTGCCGTCACCTACGTGGAATGGGCTGGCTCCCACCTTCAGCGCGTGGTGGTGCCCTGGACCATTGTCAGCGATGCCGCCTCCGCCGAGTTGGTGGCCCGCCAGTTGGAAGCGGCAAGCATCGGCCGCATGCGCCGCACCTCCATCACCTCCATGCTGGACGCCAGCCGCTATGCCTTCAACAACGGCATCGACGGGATGCGCCGTGTAATCGACATTTCCGGTGACGGCCCCAACAATATGGGCGGCTTGGTGACCAAGGCGCGCGATCGGGTGCTCAGCGAAGGCATTGTCATCAACGGCCTTCCCATCATGATCAAGAAGTCCAACCCCGGCGGCTACTTCCATCTGGATGAGCTCGACATCTATTATGAGGACTGCGTCATCGGCGGGTTCGGCTCTTTCATGATCACCATCAACCACGCATCGCGCTTTCGCGAGGCCATCCGGCGCAAGCTGATCCTTGAGATTGCCAGCGCCAATCCGCGCATCATGCGGGCCGCGTTCAGGGCGCCTGGCAGCCCGCCGCGCATCGACTGCCTGACGGGCGAGAAGGAATGGGAGCGCTGGCGCGGGCGTCAGTGGTAGCATGCCTTGTTGCCGCGCCCACCTCGGGCAGCGGTAAGACCGTCGTCACGACGGGGCTGATCGCAGCGCTCACCAAAGCCGGGCACACCATCCACCCGGCAAAGGTGGGGCCTGACTATATCGACCCAGGCTACCTCAGCGCGGCGGCGGGCCGGCCGTGCGTCAACCTTGACCTTTGGGCCATGCGGCCAGGCCTGTTCGCCACCCTTGCGCAGCGGGACGGGCTGGTGGTGGAAGGGGTGATGGGCCTCTTCGACGGCCCTGCCAGCGGCATCGGCTCGTCGGCGGACGTGGCGCGGGCCCTCGGCCTTCCTGTGGTGCTTGTGGTCAACGCTGAGCGGCAGAGCCACTCCGTCGCAGCCCTTGCCCACGGGTTCATGACGTTCGATGGATCGGTGAGTGTCGCCGGCGTCATCCTTACCCGCGTGGCGAGCGTGCGGCACGAACAGATGCTGCGGCAGGCGTTGGGCCGCGCCGGCATTGCCTGCCTCGGCGCCATTGGACGGGACGAGGGGATGCACCTATCATCGCGTCACCTCGGTCTCACC
>JBCDCF010000405.1:0-4249 GCA_039182345.1 Pseudomonadota bacterium | reverse complement strand
GGATGCGAAAGTCTTCGCTGGGGTCGCCGGCCACAAGGGTGCGGGTGATATCGGTGGTGCCATCCACGTACTGGGCGCCCGAATCAATCAGCACAGGATCGTTTGCCGCGACCGTGCGATTGGAGGCCTCATCCACACGGTAGTGGACAATGGCCCCGTTCGGCCCTGCACCGGCAATGGTGGGGAAGCTCACATCCACCGCCCCCTCCTCCCGGCGGAATGCCTCCAGTTGGCGCACAAGGTCGATCTCGCTGGCACCGACGGCATGGTCCTCGAACCAGGCGAGAAAGCGCGTCACCGCACGCCCGTCCCGCAGGTGCGCCGCGCGGGTGCCGGCAATTTCCGCGTCTGTCTTGATGGCTTTGAGGCGAAGGCTGGGGTCGGCCTTTTCCACCAACGTGCCGCCGGCTTCAATGGCGGTGAGGGCCGCATCTGAGGTGAGTTGCGGGTCCGCCTGGACCGAAAGGCCCGAGGACAGGTCCGCCAGCCTCTCAAGATAAAGGCTCGCAGCCGTGGTCTCGCCAAGGGGCTCGAGGGCGTTGACGACGGCGTTGGTGCGCTTCTCGTCGTCCACGAACACGGTGATCTTGCCCGACTTGGGGACGAATGCGCGGCACAGGACCAGCGGCGTGTGGTCCACATCATCGCCGCGCCAATTGAGAAGCCAGGAGACCGAATCGCTTGCGGCGATGAAGGCGGCATCCTCCGTCATCGCCTCGCGCAACAGGGCAAGCTTTTCTTCGGCCGTGCGCCCGGCAAGGGTCTCGTCATGAAGGCGTATGGGGGCCTTCGGAGGGGCCGGCCTGTCCGGCCAAACAGCGTCGACAGGGTGTGAGGCAAGGCGCACCCACTCCACCCCCGGGGCCGATGCCTTCAAGCGCTTGATGGCCGCCCGGCTGTGGAGCTGCGGGTCGATCCCAAGGCGCACGCCCTTGCCAAGGTGGGCCTTCATCCATGCCTTGGCGTCCTCCTCGTCCGAGACGATGGCAAAGAGGTCACCGGGCACCTGGGATGCGGCCTGCAGCGAATAGCGTCCATCCGTGGCAAACAGCGCCGTCTCGCCAAGGATGATGGCCCGACCCGCCGACCCGGTGAAACCGGTGATGAAGGCCAAACGCTCCTCCGAAGGCGGCAGGTATTCGCTCTGATAGGCGTCTTCGTGGGGCACCAGAACGCCATCGATCTGAAGTGCTGCGAAGGTGTCCCTCAAGGCTGCCACGCGGGCGCTCACGTCGCCGGCATTGGCTTGGGGCGGGTCGAATGTTTGAAAGGCCATGGCGCTAAACTGGCCCGAGCCGCAAAGGCGCACAAGGGCCGTGCGCAACCCCCTCACCCACAGCGCCCATCGGACCAAACGTTACGCGAAGCTTGCATGTTGCGTTGCACACAGTCGCGGCAGCCATGCATTGGCGTACATTGTGAGAACTGGCGCAATGGCTACGTCTAAACCCGAAGCGGACGGGCCCGACACTCCTGCCGAACCCCTTCGCACTGCACAATGCGAGGACCACCATGGCCACAATCACCGCCCATGACTATGCACTCACAGGCTCCCCGAAAGAGCGCGGCTTGTGGAGCCGCTTGGCTTCACGGTTGATCGAAGCGCGGATGCGCTCGGCCGATAGGGCCGTTGCCGCCTACCTTCTGAGCCTTGACGATGCCACCCTCACGCGCCTCGGCTACGACCGAAATGAGCTGACAAGCCGCGATCCGGCCGGATACCCGTTCCTCTAAAACTGGGACGACCGCGCGTGCAATGCGTCGAAACCCTCGCTGCCCCTGGCAAGCGGGGGTTTTGCATGTCAGGGAGCCCGTTTCATAGGGCGCCTTAGAACAAGGGTTAGCCAGTCCTCCACGACAATCGCCCGCTCGCGCACGAAGCCACGCGCCCTGTAGGCGGCAAACACCCGCCGCCCGTCACGGGTACGCATGCCCGACAAAACAAGGTGCCTGCGGGTGCAGGCGGCAAGGTCTGGCGCCATGGCGATCAACGGGCGCGCCAAGATGTTGGCAATCACCGTGTCGGCGGACAGGTGCGCCCCATCGGCCAGGAACGTGTGGATGGGCCGGCGCACACGGTTCAGCCGCACATTGTTTGCCGCAACGGCGACGGCGTCGGGGTCAATGTCGCTGGCGGCCACAGGCCCTGCCCCCAAACGATCGCCGGCAATGGCAAGAATGCCGCTCCCCGTCCCCACATCCAAGAGCGACCCGAGGGGGCCTTTCCTCGCCAATCCGTAAAGGGCAATGAGGCAGCCTTTGGTGGTGGCATGGTGGGCGGTGCCGAAGGCCCTCCCCGCATCGATCTGAAGGCGATAGGCCGATGGCGGCAAACGCTCCCTGTCATGGGAGCCATGCACCACAAAGGGGCCGGCGCGCACAGGGTGGAGCGCTTTCTGGCTTTCGGCCACCCAGTCACGCTCGGCCAGCGCATCGAACTGGAAGTGGGGCAGCGTGGGGCACACCTCGCGGGCGGCGGTCAGCCATCGTGTGCGCTCAGCCTCGCCAAGGTCCATGAACAAAATGTCGAGGATCCACGGGCCGTCGTCCCCTGTCTGGTAGGCGGAGACAATGGGCTCGCCTTCGTCCACGAGCGCGTCGAGCTTTGCAAAGGCATCAAGGGCCGGTGCGGCGAACTCGTCTCCTGTCCCGAAGGTGGCAAAGGCGCGTGTGACCATGAAGGTGGCAGTGTCCTGAACGGTGTTGGCGCGAACTTGCCACAGGCAGGGTGACGGCGGAATGTCCGGCGCAAGGATGGGAGGGGACGATGTTTCTGGCCGTGCTGGTGAGACGCTTGAGAGACGATGCGACCTTCGAGGCGTTCGTGGATGCCTGGCAGGCAGAACCGGACCATTTCGGCCAGAAGGTCACTGTGACCCATGCCCGCAACATCGAGGACCCGCGCGAGATTGTCTCCTACGCAATGATCGATACCGACCGTGCAACTCTGGACGCAGTCCTGCAACGCACGGCACAGGGTGAAGCGGCTCGCCACGAACGCATCGCACCATTGATCGCGAGCACTGTGGTGAAGGGGATCTATGAGATCGCCTCGACCCATGACCTGACCTAACAGCCCCGCAACACGGCTCGGGCGGCATGCGCCGGCACAGCTGTTCGAGGCAATAAAAAAGGGCCGCGCAATGCGCGGCCCTTCGCAGTTGGGGTCGGGACTTCTTAGAAGTCCATGCCGCCTGTTTGGCCGGCTGGGCCGGCCAAACCATTCCAGATGATGGGCGGCCCTTAATGGACTTCTTAGAAGTCCATGCCGCCCATGCCACCCATGCCGCCGCCGGGGGCTGCGGGCATCGGGGCGTCTTTCTTCGGCGCCTCGGCAACCATGGCTTCCGTGGTCACCAGGAGCGAGGCGATGGAGGCAGCGTCCTGAAGGGCGTGACGCACCACCTTGGTGGGGTCGATGATGCCCTTTTCGATCAGGTTGCCGTAGGTCTCGGTCTGGGCGTCGAAACCAAAGTCGCTGGTCCCGTTTTCCATGACCTTGCCCACGACGACGGAGCCTTCCATGCCAGCGTTTTCCGAGATCTGGCGGATCGGCGCTTCAAGAGCGCGCAGGACGATCTTCATGCCAGCGGCAACGTCAGCGTTGTCGGAGGAAAGCTTGGAGACGGCGTCCTTGGCCCGCAGCAGCGCAACGCCGCCACCGGGAACAATGCCTTCTTCCACCGCAGCGCGGGTGGCGTTGAGGGCATCGTCAACGCGGTCCTTCTTCTCTTTCACTTCCACTTCCGTGGCGCCGCCAACGCGGATCACGGCCACACCGCCGGCGAGCTTGGCCAGCCGCTCCTGCAGCTTTTCGCGATCGTAATCGGAGGTGGTCTCCTCGATCTGCTGCTTGATCTGGGCCACACGCGCCTGGATGTCGGCAGATTCGCCAGCACCGTCGACGATGGTGGTCTCGTCCTTGTTGATGGTCACCTTCTTGGCGCGGCCGAGCATGTCGATGGCGACATTCTCAAGCTTGATGCCAAGATCTTCGGACACCACCTGACCGGCGGTCAGGATCGCAATGTCCTGAAGCATCGCCTTACGGCGATCGCCGAAGCCGGGCGCCTTGACGGCCGCAACCTTAAGGCCACCGCGCAGCTTGTTCACCACGAGGGTGGCGAGCGCTTCACCTTCCACGTCTTCTGCGATGATGAGAAGAGGGCGGCCGGTCTTGGCCACCTTCTCGAGAAGCGGAAGCATGTCCTTGAGGTTCGAAACCTTCTTCTCGTGGATGAGGATGTAG
>JBCDCF010000404.1:0-4255 GCA_039182345.1 Pseudomonadota bacterium | reverse complement strand
GAACATCCCCTGGAACAGCTACTACGACAACCTTTATACGGCGATCGTCGGTGGCAATGCGCCCGATGCGGCCATGGTGAAGCTGTTCGCCCAGCCCCGCCTCATCGAGATGGGCGCCCTTGAGCCCATCACCGCGCGCATCGAAGAATGGCAAGGCAAGGCGGAGCTCCAGGACGGTCTGCTCGACCTCACCAAAGCCGCCGACGGCGAGCACTATTACCTCCCCGTCCAGTACGTTGTGCTTTACCTTTACTATCGGCCGGACATGTTTGCCGAGCTGGGCCTTGAGGTTCCCACCACCTGCGCAGAATTCCGCGATGTCGCCAAAGCCTTGACGCGCGATCTTGACGGGGACGGCGAGCCCGATGTTTACGGCTTCGGCTTCCGCGGCGCCAAAGGCGGGCACGACCACTGGGCCACCTTCACCTTGAGCCGCGAAGGGGCCGACCTTGAAGGCGGGATGGCGTCCGACGCTGCCGCGGAAGGCACAGGCTTCGTGGTGGACCTTTTCCGCGAGGACGGCGTGTTCCCCCCGTCCGCGCCCAATGACGGCTTCCAGGAGATCATCGGCGCCTTCAAAGCGGGCCGCACGGCGATGACCATCCATCACATCGGCTCCTCCGCCGGCATGGTGGATGCCCTTGGCGAAAACGTTGACGCAGCGCCGGTCCCTGAGTGCGGTGGCGGCCACTGGACGGCCTTTGGCGATGAATCCACCGCCGTCTTCTCCTCCGCCGAGAACAAGGACGCGGCGTGGAAGTGGATCTCGTTCCTGTCGAGCGCAGGCCACAATGCCACCTTCAACTCCGCAACGGGCCAGCTTCCCGTCACCAAGTCGGACTCAGAAGCCTGGGACGGTCACGACCCGCGCTTTGTGAAGGCAACCGTCGACAGCCTCCCCCACGCACGGCTTCTGCCGAGCGTCCCTGCCACATCCGACTTTGTGAACACCGAGTGGCCTGTGAACATGCAGCGCGCGCTGATTGGTGAAATCACACCGCAAGAGATGAACGAGAAGATCGGCACCCTTTTCGCCGACTGATCGGACGAGCGCTCCCGTGCCTTCAGGCCATTGCCGATGAGCCCACACGACAAGACCCCGCCGCGCAAAGGACGCGGCGGGTTTGCCCTCGGGCGCCGCGTGTTGCCGCTGGCGCTGCTGTCGCCTGCGGTGCTCGTCACCGTCTCCATCATCTTTGTGCCGATGTTGCAGACGGCCTGGATGAGCCTTCACGAGTACGTTCTGTTCCGCCCCAACGCGATCACCTTCATCGGGCTCGAAAATTTCGCCGCCGCGCTCACCGATGAGGTGTTCTGGATCTCGCTGTGGCACACGGTGATCTGGATTGCGCTCACCGTCCCCGCGCAGATGGTGCTGGGGCTGGTGACGGCGCTGATCCTCAACCAGGCCTTCCCCTGGCGGCCTGTGGCGCGCGCCCTCATCATCGTGCCGTGGGCGCTGCCAAGCGTCGTCATCGCGCTGATGTGGGTGTGGCTCTACGACCCCAACTACGGGATCTTGAACGACTTTCTCCTGCGGCTGGGTTTGATCTCGCGCTCCGTCCCTTGGCTGGCGGACCCCGACACGGCGCTCTACGCCATCATTCTCACCCTCACCTGGCAGGGCTTTCCGTTCTTTGCTGTGATGATCCTGGCAGCGCTCCAGTCCATCCCCCAAAGCTACTACGAGGCTGCCGCCATCGACGGGGCGAGCCGCTGGCAGCAGTTCTGGCACATCACCTTGCCTGGGATTTCGGGCGTCCTCGTCACGGCGGTTTTGTTACGCACCATTTGGGTGGCGAACTCCATCGACGTGATCTTCGTCATGACGGGAGGCGGGCCGGGCTACGCCACCTACACGCTGCCGCTCTATGCCTTCATCAAGGCGCGCTCAAACCTTGATTTCGGCTACGGTTCGGCGCTCGCCGTCATCTTCACGCTGCTGTTGATGGCCATCGTCATCATCTATCTGCGCCAGACGGCAAAGGCGATCGAACGGTGATGGTCGCCAAGCGCTCGCTCATGCGCCGCATTTTGGTGGTGGATCTGCCGATGGTGCTGATCCTCACCTTCGCGCTCGGCCCCTACATCTGGATGTTCATCACATCCATCACGCCCCAGTCCCAGCTCTTCACCACAGGGCCGTCCATCGCTTCGGCCACCATCGAGCATTATGTGCGCCTGTTCCGCACGGTGGGCTTCTTCAACAACATGGTGCACTCCTTCATCGTGGCGGGGGGCACCGTCGTCGTGGGGCTGACGGTGAGCGTGACGGCGGCCTACGCGTTCTCACGCTTTCGCTTCCCCGGACGGCGGTTCTTGTTGTTGCAGTTCCTTGTCATCAACATGTTCCCCATCGTCCTCCTCATCCTGCCGCTGTTCGTGCTGTTCAGGATCCTTGGGCTCCTCGACACGCACTTTGCCCTCATCATCGCCAACTCCACCATCGCCATCCCCTTCTCGGTCTGGATGATGACGAGCTACATGAACGGCATCCCAAAATCCCTCGACGAAGCGGCCATGACCGACGGCTGCTCGCGCCTCGGCGCCCTGTGGCGGGTGGTCCTGCCCTTGTGCGTGCCTGGGATCATCGCCACCGGCATCTACATCTTCATCACCGCCTGGAACGAGTATCTCTATGCCCTCACCCTTGGCGGGCGGAACGTGCGCACCATCACCGTTGCCGTCCAAACCCTCATCGGCGAGTACGAGGTGGAGTGGGGGCTGTTGACCGCCGGCGGCATTGTCGGCGCGCTGCCTGCGACCATCCTGTTCCTACTGGTACAAAGACGGTTGATCAGCGGCCTGACGCGCGGGGCTGTGAAGGGCTGATGACGAACCCTATCGGCATCATTTCCATGCAGTTCGTGCGCCCTTTCCGCGCCGAGCACCTCTCCCTCTTCCCCAAAATCCGCGCCCTCGGCTTCGATTTCGTCGAACTTTTGGTGCCAGAACCTGAGGACGGTCTTGCCCCCAAAGAGGTCTCGCGCGCCCTTCGCGACAACGACCTTGCCGTGGTTCTTGCAGCGCGCGTGAACCTTCAGCGCTCCATCGCCAGCGACGACCCTGCGGCGCGCCAGGGCGGGCATGACTATCTTGCCCGCGCCATAGAGATCACCCACCAGATGGGCGGCTGCATCCTCGGCGGGCCCCTTTATGGCGAGCCTTTGGTGTTTGCCGGCCGCGCCCCTGTTCCCCACGATGACAAGGCCATCAAGGCGCGCACGGAGCGGACTGTGGAGGGCCTTGCCGCCCTCATCCCTTATGCGAAGGACGCAGGCATCACCCTTGCCCTTGAGCCGCTGAACCGGTTCGAGACCGACATCGTGTGCACCACCCGCCAAGCCATCGAGGTGGTGGACGCTGTGGGGGACGAGCGCCTGGGCCTTCTCCTCGACACCTTTCACATGAACATGGAGGAAGCCTCCATTCCCGACGCCATCCGCGAAGCGGGGAACAGGCTGGTCCACTTCCAAGCCAACGAAAACCACCGAGGCCATGTGGGAACAGGCCATCTGCCCTGGCCCGCCATTGCCAAAGCGCTCGCCGACATTGCTTATGGCGGCCCCATCTCGCTGGAGCCGTTCCGCAGGAATGACGACCGCGTCGCACTTCCCATCGCCCACTGGCGCGCCCCTAGGGAGGATGAGTCGGCTGACCTTAAGGCCGGTCTTGCCAACCTGAACCGTGCCCTGGCGGAGGCGGCCCGTTGACCCTCAAGCTCGGCTTTATCGGCTGCGGGCGCCATGCGCGCCACATGCTGTTGCCACAGCTTGCCCGCAACGGCATGCGCCTTGAGGCGGTGTGCGACATCGACGAGGCCGCCGCCGCCACCGTTGCCGCCGACTATGGGGCAAAGGCCGTCTATACGCGCCATGACGACCTCATCGCCCACAAAGGCCTCGACGCCGTGGCGATGGCCGTCGGGCCTGCCGTGCACGAGGCTGCCGCCATCGCAGCCCTTGCGCGGGAGCTTCCGGTGTTCATGGAAAAGCCACCTGCGGCCGATCTTGCCGGCGCTGAGCGGGTGGCCGACGCTGCCGAAAAAGCCGGCCTACCGGTGCTTGTCGGCTTCATGAAGCGCTACTCCACTGGCAATCGCATCGCCAAGAACGTGCTTGAAGGGGACTTCGGGCCCGTGTCAGGCATCCTTGCCACCTACATGACCGCCCCCACCTATTTCGGCGGCGCGGCCGACTATTCAGGCTTTTATCTGCACCACTGCGTCCACGCCATGGACCTTGTCCCCTGGCTG
>JBCDCF010000403.1:0-4262 GCA_039182345.1 Pseudomonadota bacterium | reverse complement strand
CAGGGCTCCGGCGGCCTTCCCATCTTCGTCGGCGCCATGGCCTTTGCGGTGCGCGCCGTCATCGCCAAGGTGGCGGAAGAGGGTGGTCTGAAGCCTGGCGACACCTTCATCTTCAACGACCCTTACGACGCTGGCACCCACCTCAACGACTTTCGCCTGGTGCGCCCTGTCTTCCGGGGCGGCAAACTGTTTTGCTGGATTGCCTCCGTGGGCCATTGGCTGGACGTGGGCGGCAACGTTCCCGGCGGCTACAACCCGAAGGCAACGGAGAGCTTTCAGGAAGGCTTTCGCATTCCCCCGGTGAAGCTGATCTCGGAAGGGGAAACCAACGCTGACATCATCGCCATCATCGAGGCGAACTCGCGTTTGCCCATGTCCAACTATGGCGACCTCAATGCCCAGCTGAACGCCCTCGACCTTGGCGGCAAGCGCTTGGTGGACCTTCTGGACGAATATGGCGACGACACCATCGCCACCGCCTTCGAGGCCTTTTCCGACCGTGCCGAGGCGCTGATGCGCGCCGCCATCGCCCGCCTTCCCGATGGCACCTATACGTTCGAAGATGTGCTCGACAATGACGGCATCACCGACGAGTTGCTGACTGTTGCCCTTGACGCCACCATTGAAGGCGAGCGTCTGACGCTGGATTTTTCGCGCTCGTCCATGGCTGCACGCGGGCCCATCAACATCTCCCGCTCCACCACCATCGCGGCCTGCTACGTGGCGCTGAAGCACATCTTTACCGATGTGCCTGCCAACGCCGGCTGCCTTCGCCCCATCGATTTTGTCATCACCGATGGCTCGCTTCTGGGTGCCGGCCCGCCTAAGCCCGTGGCAGGCTACACGGAGACGATCTTGCGCCTCATCGGCGTCGTCTTCGGTGCGCTGGGGAAGGCGGACGAAAGCCTTGCCCTTGGCGGGCCGTTCGGCACCATCAACGCGCTCTCCATCGCGGGCCATCGGGAGGACGGCTCGCGCTGGGTGATGTTCTCCTTCTTCGGCGGCGGTCTTGGCGGCAGCCCTGTGTCGGACGGGCTCAACCACGCCAACAACGTCATCTCCACCGCCACCATCCCCCCTGTGGAGATTCTTGAAGCGGCCTACCCCGTAATCTTCCGCCAGTGGGCGTTACGGCCATCTTCGGCCGGCGCAGGAGCCCATCGCGGCGGCGTGGGCGCCACCTATGAAGTGGAGGTGATGACGGACGCTGAAGTTTCCCTCCTTGGCGAGCGGGGCAAGGCACCGCCTTTTGGCATTGCCGGCGGTGGACCTGCCGCGCCCACCCGCTTTTCCTGGCGCAGCGAAGCCGGTGAGGGGACCCCGCCCATGGTCTCCAAGATCACCGGCGTTGAGGTGTCCAAAGGCGGCCGGGTGCGCCTCTCCACCCCCGGCGGTGGCGGATGGGGGGCGCCCGACGCCCGCGACCCTGAGGCCGTTGCACGAGATGTGCGGCTCGGCTTCGTCACCCTGGGCGATGCACGCGACATCTATCACGTTGCCCTTGGGGAGGACGGCTTGGTGGACGCAGCCGCCACAGCCGATCTCAGGAAGGGCCGGGCAGCGTGATCGACCACGGCAAGATCGTCGGCGTCGATGTTGGCGGCACCTTCACCGACCTTTTCCTGTTTGACGAGAACGAAGGGGCGTTTGCCACCGCCAAAGTCCCCTCCAACCGTGGCGATGAGGCCAAGGGTTTCCTGCAAGGCCTTCAGACCTTCGGCGCCATTGCCGACCTTGCCTCCATTGTCCACGGCACGACGGTGGGCACCAATGCCCTTTTGGAACGCAAGGGCGCGCGGGTGGGCCTCATCACCACCGAAGGCTTTCGCGATGCCCTTGAGATGCGCCGCCGCGACCGCCGCAGCACGTGGGGGCTGACGGGCGACTTCACCCCCGTGGTGGAACGCGACATGCGCGTTGAGGTGACCGAGCGCACCCTTGCCGACGGCACCATTCTCACCCCCGTGGACCCCGAGGCGGTCAAGGCGGCGGCGAAGGCGCTGGTGGAGAAGGGTGCCGAGGCGCTCGCCATCGTCTTCGTCAACGCCTACGCCAACCACGACAACGAAGAGCGTGCGTTGGAGGCGGCGCGCGACGTCTGGCCCAACGCCTGCCTTGGCTCATCCTCAGACATCCTGCCGGAAATCCGCGAGTTCGAGCGCACCTCCACCACCGTCCTCAACGCCTACCTTCAGCCGGTGGTGGGCAACTATCTTGGCAAGCTCGAAGGGGCGTTGGACGAAGCCTCCTTCGATGGCCGCTTCCACATCATCCAGTCCAACGGTGGGGTGATGTCCACCGAAAGGGCCCGCAAGACGCCTGCCCGCACCGCCCTATCGGGGCCCGCGGCAGGCGTCATCGCGGCGGCGGCCATTGCCGAGGCAGCGGGGTTTCCCGATGTCATTACGGGCGATCTGGGCGGCACGTCCTTCGATGTGTCGCTGATCGTTGGCGGCAAGACGGCGCTGGCGGCGCAAACCACCATCGATTTCGGCCTCGTCATCCGCAGCCCGATGATTGAGATTGTCACCATCGGTGCCGGCGGCGGCTCCATCGCACGGGTGGATGCCGGCGGGCTGATCGAGGTGGGGCCTGAGAGCGCAGGCTCGCGGCCAGGCCCCGTCGCCTACGGGATGGGGAACGACCGCCCCACACTCACCGATGCCAACATCGTTCTTGGCCGCATCAATGCCGAAAAGCCCATCGGCGGATCCCTCGACAGGCTGGATGTGGAAGCGGCGAAGGCGGCCATCGATCGCCATGTGGGCGCAAAGCTTGGCCTGTCGCCCATGGAGGCCGCCGAAGCCATCGTGCGCATTGCCGACTCCAAGATGGCAGGCGCCATCCGCCTGATGTCGGTGGAGCGGGGCCACGACCCCTCGCGCTTTGCCGCCGTTCCCTTTGGGGGTGGCGGTGCGCTCCATGCCGGCGCACTCATCAAGGACGTGGGGCTGAAGGCGGCGCTGGTGCCGCGCTATCCTGGTGTGACGTCCGCTCTTGGGTGCCTCATTGCCGACATCCGCCACGACCAGGTGCAGACACTCAACGTTGCCGTGGATGGTCTTGACGCTGCCGCCCTTGGTGTGCGCATGGCCGAGGAGGCTGCAAACGCCCACGCGGTGGTGCGCAACGCCCGCCTCACTGTGGACCGTGTGGAGACGGTGTTCGAGCTTGATATGCACTATGTGGGGCAGACCCACACCCTCGGCGTTCCCATCCCCGTGTCCTATGAAAACGGCACCGTGACAGTGACCGAGGAAATGGTGCGCGAGGCCTTCGAGATGGCCTACAAGGCAAGCTACAGCCGCCTTCTGACCGGTGTGCCCATGCGCATTGTGAACCTTCGCACAGCGGCCATCGGCATCCGCCCGCACTTTGACCTGGCAGCGCTCGCTCCATCGGCGGACACCACCATCGAAGGGGCGCGCACAGGCTCCCGCCAGGTGTGGTTCCATGGCGCCTTCCACCACACCTCCGTCTATGACCGGTTGGCCTTGCCCGTGGGCGCGCGGATCGACGGTCCGGCCATCCTTGAGCAGGCGGACGCCACAACGGTGGTGGACCCTGACCTCACCGCCCGGATCGATGACTATGGCAACCTCATTGTGGAGCGGCCATGAGCGGGGAAAGCGTTGGCGCGGAACGCACCGCGCTCTTGATCGTCGACCTCCAGAACGACTTCATCCACCCCGAGGGCGCCTATGGCCGTGCGGGGCAGGGCGCTGATGACATTGCGGCCCTTCCGGCGCGCATCAAACCCCTTGCGGATCTGTTGCGGAAGAAGGGCGGGCTTGTGGTCTCCACGCAGTTCACCCTTGTGCCTGGGCGAGGGGGTGAGCCGCTCATCGCACCGCACCTCAAGAGACTGCGGCCGTTCCTGACCAAGGGCGACTTTGCGCCAGGCTCATGGGGCAACCAGCTTGTGGACACGCTCGCCCCTGCCGACATCACGGTGGAGAAGATCGCCTACAGCGCCTTTTACATGACGCGGATGGAGTGGGTGCTGCGCAAGACCGACATCGAGCGGCTTTTGGTGTGCGGGATTGTCACCAATGGCGGTGTTGCCACCACTTTCCGCGATGCCCACGTGCGCGAGCTCGATGCCATCTTGCTGGAGGATGGCTGCGCGGCCTTCTCGCCACTCACTCATACGACGGCGGTGGATGCGCTGCGCCCCGTGGGGCGTGTCGCCACCATTGCTGAGATGATGGGTGAGATCTGATGGCCTTCACGCTCACACCAGGCGCGTTGATGGTGTTCAT
>JBCDCF010000402.1:0-4264 GCA_039182345.1 Pseudomonadota bacterium | reverse complement strand
TTGCCCTTGACGGTCTGCGCCATCCGTCGGTGACCGTCTTTGCCGCCTGGCAGGGCGATCGGCTTGCGGGGATCGGCGCGTTGAAAGACCTCGGCGGTGGTCATGGGGAGATCAAGTCCATGCACACCGCCGAAGGGATGCGGGGCCTTGGCGCAGGCCGCGCGGTTCTGAATGCCCTGCTGGAGGAGGCACGTGCGCGACGCTATACACGGGTCTCCTTGGAGACAGGGGTGGAAGAGGCCTTCGCCGCCGCCCGCAGGCTTTATGCCGCCCACGGCTTTGCCCCCTGCCCGCCCTTCGGCCATTACACCGAAGACCCCAACAGCCTCTACATGACCGCCACCCTCACCGCGGACGCAAGACCATGAGGCGCCGCAGCGTCATTGCCGAGCCGCACGTGTTCATCGTGCTTCTCCTCTTGTCGGCCTTCACCATCGGTGTGGCGTCCATGTCTGAGGCGGCTGGCGGGGGCATTTCCACAAGCCTCGTCAAGACGCTGGGCATGACCTTGTGCCTGTGCCTTGTGGCCCTCGCCATGGACCTTGTGTGGGGCTATTGCGGCATCCTTTCGCTCGGCCACTTCGCCTTTTTCGGCCTTGGCGGGTACATGGTCGGCATGTGGATCATGTATGCGCGCACCGAGGCCATTGTGGTGGAGGCGGCGCGCAATGCCCCCCTGCCGCCCACCCCGCAGGAGGTGTCGGACGCCATCGCCGTGCAGATCTTCGGCGTTGTGGGGGGCAGCGAGTTCCCCGCCATCTGGGCGTTCGCGTGGAGCCTTCCCATCCAACTTGCCTTCGTGGTGCTTGTGCCGGGGGTGTTGGCGCTGGTGTTCGGCTGGCTTGCCTTCCGCAGCCGTGTGACGGGGGTGTATCTGTCCATCCTCACCCAAGCGATGACCCTCGCGCTCGCCCTTTACCTGTTCCAGAACGACAGCGGTTTGCGCGGCAACAACGGCCTGTCGGGCCTGCAAAACATTCCAGGTGCCGAAGGGGTGCCGCAATCGGTCATCTCTGTGTGGTTCTTCATTGCTTCGGCGGTGGCGCTGGGGCTTTTTTATGTGCTGGCCGCCTTCATCGTGCGGGGCAAGTTCGGCTCCATCGTCCGCGGCATTCGCGATGATGAGCCGCGGGTGCGCTTCCTCGGCTACACGGTGGAGCACTATAAGCTCGTGGTCTTCACCCTCTCTGCGGTGATCGCTGGGATCGCTGGCGCCCTTTACTACCCCCAAGCCGGCATCATCAACCCCGCGGAAGTCGCCCCCATTGCCTCCATCTATCTGGCGGTCTGGGTGGCGATCGGCGGGCGCGGGCGGCTTTATGGGGCGGTGATCGGCGCTGCGTTCGTCTCGCTCCTGTCCACATGGTTCACCGGCGGGCGGGTGCCTGATGTGAGCCTTGGCCCCATCACCATCCACTGGGTGGACTGGTGGACGGTGCTCTTGGGCGTCACCTTCGTCATCGTCACCCTCTTTGCGCCGCAAGGGATGGCAGGGCTCATCGACCGCCTCGTCAGGCGCCCCTCATGAGCGCGCTTTTGGAAGTGGCGGGGGTTTCGGTCTCCTTCGACGGCTTCAAGGCCATCAACGACCTTTCCTTTGAGATCGACGAAGGGGAGCTGCGCGCCATCATCGGCCCCAACGGTGCCGGCAAGACCACTTTCATGGACATTGTCACCGGCAAGACCCGGCCCGACAAAGGCCGTGTGATCTGGGGGGAGAAGGACGTTTCGCTCCTGTCCCTGTCTGAAGCTGAGATTGCAAGGCTCGGCATTGGCCGCAAGTTCCAGCGCCCGACGGTGTTTGAGACCCAAAGCGTCTTCGACAACCTCATCATGGCGCTGAAGAAGGAGCGGGGGCCGCTCTCAAGCCTCCTTTATCGACGCTCCGGCGAGGACACCGAACGGGTGATGGAAATTGCCGAGGAAATCGGCCTCACCGATGCTGTCGACCGTCTCGCCGGCGAACTCTCCCACGGGCAAAAGCAGTGGCTTGAGATCGGGATGCTACTTGCCCAGGAGCCGCGCCTTTTGTTGGTGGACGAGCCTGCCGCGGGCATGACCGTCGCCGAGCGCGCCCACACCACCGACATTTTGCGCGAAGCCGCCAAGACCCGCGCCGTCATCGTTGTGGAGCACGACATGGAGTTTGTGCGCCAGCTCGACTGCAAGGTGACGGTGTTGAACGAGGGCTCCGTCCTTGCCGAAGGCACCCTTGCCCACGTCACCGCCGACCCCCGCGTCATCGACGTCTATCTGGGGCGCTGAGAGATGCTGAGCGTGAAGGACCTCACACTCCACTACGGCCAGTCGCAGATCCTTTATGGCATCACGCTTCAGGCGGAGGTGGGGGCGATCACCTGTGTGATGGGCACCAACGGCGTCGGCAAGACGAGCCTTCTAAAAGCCCTTGCAGGCACCCACCATCGCTCAGGCGGCACCTACTATCTGGCGGGGGAGGCCATCGCCAAGCCGCCGCCTTATGTGCTCGCCCGCAAAGGGGTGGCGAGCGTGCCCCAGGGCCGCGACATCTTTCCTCTTCTGACCGTCAAGGAGAACCTTGAGACAGGGTTTGCCTGCCTGCCGCGCAGTGGGCGCACGGTGCCTGGCGAGGTGTTCGAGCTCTTCCCGGTTCTCAAAGACATGCAAGGCCGGCGCGGGGGCGACCTCTCAGGCGGGCAACAGCAGCAGCTTGCCATTGCCCGCGCGCTCATCACCAAGCCCAAGCTGTTGTTGCTGGACGAGCCCACCGAAGGCATCCAGCCCAACATCATCCAGGACATTGGCCGCGTGATTGCCTACCTGCGCGATCAGAAGACCATGGCCATCGTCCTGGTGGAGCAGTATTTCAGTTTCGCCTATGGCCTTGCCGACGCGTTCGTGGTGTTAGAGCGGGGCGCAGCGGCGCTCCAGGGCACCAAGGCGAGCCTTGCCAAGGACGATCTCCTGAGGGCCGTCTCCGTGTGAGGCGAGGGGTCCTGCCGGGGCGCCGGCGGAAGGGACCGATCATGACCACCGAGATCACCACAACGGCAGGCCCTGCGCACGGGCAACGCGCCTGATGGCAGACTTCGACCCCAAGCACGGCGAAGCGGTGCGCATTGCACCTTCAATCCACCGTGTGACGGCGCCCAATGTGGGCCCTTTCACAGGGGCTGGCACCAACACCTACCTTCTGGGCGGCGACGAGGTGATGATTGTCGACCCAGGCCCCGACAACGAGGCCCATGTGGCGGCCGTCTTAAAGGCCGTCGAGGGCCGCACCGTCACCCATCTTCTGATCACCCACACCCACCGTGACCATGTGGGCGCGCTTGCCGCCCTCAAGGACGCCACAGGCGCGCCCAGCGTCGGTGAAGGGCGCCACCGCGATGCGCGCCCCCTCCACCCCGGCGAGACCAACCCGTTCCTCTACGCCTCCGACACCGACTACGCGCCCGACATCGTCCTTGCCGACAAACAGGTCCTTGCCAACAAGGATGTGTCGGTGGAGGCCGTTGCGACGCCTGGCCACACCGCCAATCACCTGGCTTTTGCTGTGGAGGGTCAGTGCCTGTCGGGCGACCACGTCATGGGCTGGTCGACGACGGTGATTGCCCCGCCCGACGGCTCCATGCGCGCCTACCTTGCCTCCCTCGACAGGCTGCTTGAGGACGAGCACGCCACCTACCTTCCCGGCCACGGCCCCGCCATCGATGAGCCGCGCAAGGCCGTCACCGCCATGCGCTCCCACCGCTTGATGCGCGAGCGGGCAATCCTTGAGCGCCTCGTGGCTGGCGACAGGAAGGTGCCCGAAATTGTCGACGTGCTTTATCGCGGGATCGATGACAGGCTGAAGGGGGCGGCGGGTCTCTCCGTCCTCGCCCACCTTGAAAAGCTGGTGGAAGAGGGGCTCGTCGCCGCCGACACCCACGGGATCGACGCCACCTTTCAACCCGCTTGAGGGAAGGGGACAGGTGGGAGTAACGTTGCCTTGCATGATGGCAGGTGGCCATCGGCCCCGCCCGTTTGCCCCTCGCCCATGCGTGTAAGGAGACAGTTTGATGAAAATGTTTAGTCGTTTGTTTTTAACCCTTGCGATCCTTCTTGGCGCCTTCGCCACACTTTCATATCCCACAAGTGCCGAGGCCGCGTGCGTGACCGGTGTGCGCAGCAATGACGTCCTCAACATGCGCGCGGGGCCGGGCACCTCCAACGCCATTGTCGGCATCATCCCGCCGGACGCCTGCGGCGTGCGCATTTTGGACCGCTCGGGCAACTGGGGCTA
>JBCDCF010000401.1:0-4267 GCA_039182345.1 Pseudomonadota bacterium | reverse complement strand
GTGAAAGCCGTCGAGGGCGTCATAGGCGGCTTCCAAGCCTGCCGTGGGGTCGCTCATCAGGGGCCTCGGTCTTGCCGGGTTGGAGGGAGGAGGAACAGGGCAGGGCGCAGGTTCGGGCGTAGCGGCTTTTCTAGGCCGCAGAACCCATGGGCACATCGCTGTTGGCGATCTCCACGTTTTCCCAGAACTGCCGCGCGCTCTCCTCCCAGGAAAACTTCAGCGCGTATTCTCGGCAGCGTTCGCGCGAAATGTCCAGCGCATCCAGCGAAGCCTGGCGCAGATCATCGCTGAGGACGCCGACGCCCGAATCGCCAATCACGTCGATGGGCCCCATGGTAGGGAAGGCGGCAACGGGCACGCCGCAGGCAAGCGCCTCCATCTGCACAAGCCCCCAGGTGTCGGTAAGGCTCGGAAAGACGAAGACGTCCGCTGAGGTGTACTGAGCGGTAAGGTCTCGCCCTGTCTTGGTGCCTGTGAAGACGACGTCCGGATGCTTGGCCTTCAAGCCGGCAAGGGCAGGGCCTTCGCCCACCACAACCTTTGTGCCAGGAAGGTCCAAGTCCAGGAACGCGTTGATGTTCTTCTCCACCGACACACGGCCCACATAAAGGAAGATGGGGCGCGGAAGTTCGGTGAGCTGGGGCGGCTCGTCGGGGTTGAAGGTGGTGGTGTCCACCCCGCGGATCCACTTCAACAGCCGCTTGAACCCGCGGTCCTGAAGATCCTTCTCCAAGGTGGTGTTGGAGATCATGCAGCCGCGCCCGCCATTGTGGAACCAGCGCACCGCCGCATAGGAAATGCCGAGGGGAACGGGCGCGCGGGCCCTGATATATTCGGGAAAGCGCGTGTGGTAGCTGGTGGTAAAGCGGAAGTGGTTGCGCCGGCACCATCTGCGCGCCACCAGGCCAAGGGGGCCTTCGGTCGCGATGTGCACATAGTCGGGCCGCGCCGCCTCCATCACGCGGTGGATGGTTTTGGGCCGCGCGATGGTGAGCCTGATTTCGGGGTAGGTGGGCATGGGCACCGTGCGGTAGCCCTGGGGGGTCACCATGGTGACGTCGATCCCCATCTTGCCCAACTCGTTTGCGGTGGTCTCGAGCGTGCGCACGACACCGTTCACCTGCGGATGCCAGGCGTCCGTCACCAAAGCGATTCTCTTCATGCCGCTGCTGCGCGCTCCGTCGGGACAGGCGCAGGGGCTTTCGTCTCCAGCACCTTTGTCCAGCGGATCAGCACAAACTCTCCCGTTTCCGTTTCACCCACGGCGGTACAACTTTCGACCCAGTCGCCAGTGTTCACATAGTGTGCGCCATGGGTGTCGTGGATGGCAGCGTGATGAATATGTCCGCAAATGACGCCGTCGGCGCCGCGCCGCTTGGCTTCGCTCGCCAATGCCTGCTCGAATTGGCCGATGAAATTGACGGCGTTCTTCACCTTCAGCTTCGCCCAGGCCGACAGCGACCAGTAGGTGAGCCCGAGACGGCGGCGAACGATGTTCACCCATGTGTTCATGGCGAGCGCTGTGACGTACGCCCAGTCCCCCAAAAGCGCCAGCCACTTGGCGTGACGCACCACAACGTCGAACTGGTCGCCATGGATGACGAGCATGCGCTTGCCGTCGGCGGTGTCGTGGATCACCGAATCGATCACCTCGACGCCGCCGAAGTGGCTGCCAAGATAGTTCCTCAGAAACTCGTCGTGGTTGCCTGGCAGGTAGACGATCTTGGCGCCCTTGCGCCCCTTGCGGAGGATCTTTTGCACCACATCGTTGTGGGACTGGGGCCAGTACCAGGTCTTTTTCAGGCGCCAGCCATCCACCATGTCGCCCACGAGGTAGAAGGTGTCGGCATCGTGATGGCGCAGGAAATCCAACAGGAGGTCGGCCTGGCAGCCGCGGGTGCCCAGATGGACGTCCGACAAGAAGAGGGTGCGAAACTTGCGGATGTTTCCCGGTTCCGCATCGTCTGCGTCCGACATTGGCTCTCGAAGTCCATCGTTCAGATTGCGGTCGGGCTAGCACACTTTCACAAGGTTGCCCATGGTTTGAAAATGGCCGTCCACCACCGCTTCCACAAGCTCTATAGGGGGCAGTCGTCATGCCGGATCAACACCTGATCGTGCATGTGGGGCTGCCGAAGGCGGCAAGCTCCACGTTTCAGGCCGCCCTGGTGCGCTCGCGGCCGCACCATCGCGCCCACGGTGTGGCGTTCCCGGCCTTGGGCGGTGGCGGCGTAAAGGACCAGCATGACCTGAAAATCGCCCTGACGAAGGGCCGCAAGAGCGCCGCCTATGGCGCCGTGTTCGATGCCATCGACCATGCCTTCACAAAGGAGGGGGCCCGCACCGTCGTCCTCAGTGGGGAGACGGTCTGGCAATCCCCCGCGGCCCACGTGGAGGCATTCTTTGCCGATGCGCTGCGCCGCAACCTTCGCGTGACAACCCTTGCGATCCTGCGGGACCCTGCCACCTGGCTGAACTCGCGCTATGCCTTCCGCGCCAGCCTGTTTCTGGAGGCCGGCACGTTCGCCCCATTCGCCAAGGCGGAGTTGGCCCGCGGCACCGTGTCCTGGGGCAAGCATTTTGCGCCTTTTCTGTCCCACCCACAGTGCCCCTTCCTCGCCATTCCCCTGGCCGCGCAGGGGGATGATCGCCCCGTCCTGAATAGGACCCTTGAGGCGGCCGGTCTTCCACAAGCCTTTGCCGACGGCGCCGAATCAAACCGCAACGAGGCCCTCGACCCGCGCGCGGTGGAGGTGGCCCGCCGCCTCCAGGCCCTCGGTCTTGACGGGCGAGAGGCCGTGTTGCGGCGACGGGCCCGCAGCCTCCTCATGAACGCTGCACATGATCGGGGTTGGCGCGACAAATTCTGCGGCCTCACCCCCTCACTGGCAAAGACCATCGCCGCCCGCACGCAGGAGGGACGGGACGCTCTGGCCCACCGCATCTGGGGTGCCCCTTGGGCGCATGTTTACGCCGATCCACTCCCCGAGCGCTTCGTGTCCAACGAGGCGGCCGACGCGGATGACGACGGGGTGGCTGAGGTGACAGCTCAGTTGGCCGAAGCGTTGGCGCTCGCTGGCAAACGTGGTTTCACTTGGTCGCGGTTTGCGCGCCGTCCCCGATTCTCCCGCTGAGGCGGGGCGGCACAGCGCTGGAGGAGGGCGGCGTGTTCAAGACACTGTTGGTGGCCAATCGTGGCGAGATCGCCGTGCGCGTCATGAAGACGGCGCGGCGGATGGGGATCAAGACCGTTGCCATCTATTCCGACGCCGACAGGAACGCCTTGCACGTGCGGGTGGCCGACGAGGCCATATTCGTCGGCCCTTCGGACGCGCGCCACTCCTATCTCTCCATCGAAAAGGTGATCGGCGCGGCGCTTGAGGCAGGGGCCGAGGCCATCCACCCCGGTTACGGCTTCTTGTCGGAAAATGCCGCCTTTGCCGAAGCGTGCGCAGGGGCAGGCATTGCGTTCGTGGGTCCGCCTGCGACGGCCATTGAAGCGATGGGCTCAAAGTCCCGCGCCAAGGCCATCATGGAACAGGCGGGCGTGCCTGTGGTGCCAGGCTATCACGGCGACATGCAGGACGGGCCGTTCCTGAAGCGCAAGGCCTATGAGGTGGGCTACCCGGTCCTCATCAAAGCGGTGGCAGGTGGCGGCGGCAAGGGCATGCGCCGGGTGGATAAGGCGCTTCAGTTCGAGGACGCCCTTGCCGCGGCACGGCGCGAGGCGAAGGCAAGTTTTGGCGACGATCGCGTGTTGGTGGAGCGCTACATCACCCGCCCGCGCCACGTGGAGATCCAGGTGTTTTCCGATGGCAAGGGCCGCACCTTCTCCCTGTTCGAGCGGGACTGTTCCATCCAGCGCCGCCACCAGAAGATCATCGAGGAATCTCCAGCGCCGGGGATGACAGAGGCTGTGCGACGGGCCATGGGCGAGGCGGCCGTGAAGGCGGCTGACGCTGTGGGCTATGTGGGCGCAGGCACGGTGGAGTTCATTGCCGAGGCCGGTGAGGACGGCGGCACCTTGGACGCTGGCCGCTTCTACTTCATGGAAATGAACACCCGCCTTCAGGTGGAGCATCCGGTGACCGAGTTGATCACGGGCGTGGACCTTGTTGAGCAGATGATCCGGGTCGCCAATGGTGAAAAACTGTCCATCACGCAGGACAATGTAACCCTGACCGGCTGGGCCATTGAAAACCGGCTGTATGCCGAAGACCCTTATCGCGGCTTTCTGCCGTCAATTGGTCGCCTCACCCGCTATCGC
>JBCDCF010000400.1:0-4268 GCA_039182345.1 Pseudomonadota bacterium | reverse complement strand
TGGTGACGAAAAGGTCATCGCCCACAAGCTGGCACTTGGCGCCCACCCGTTCGGTGAGCATGGCCCAACCGTCCCAGTCGTCCTCGCCCATGCCGTCCTCGATGGAGATGATGGGGTAGGCGTCCACAAGCTCGGCCAGGTAGTCCACCATCTTGGCAGGCTGAAGGGTGCGCTGCTCGCCCTCGAGGCGATACTGACCGTCGGCCACATACTCCGTCGCGGCGCAGTCAAGGGCGATGAAGACGTCCTCTCCCATGCGCGCGCCTGCGGCGGTGCCAGCTTCCATCACAAAGTCGAGCGCGGCGCGGGCGGAGGGGATGTTGGGGGCAAAGCCGCCTTCATCGCCCACATTGGTGTTGTGGCCGGCCTGCTTCAGCTTGGATTTGAGGGCATGGAAAATCTCAGCCCCTGCCCGCAGCGCCTCGGCGAAGCTGTCATAGCCCACAGGCATCACCATGAACTCTTGAAAGTCGATGGGATTGTCGGCGTGGGCGCCGCCGTTGAGGATGTTCATCATCGGCACAGGCAGGATGGAGGCGTTGGACCCGCCCACATAACGATAGAGCGGCACCTCGAGGGATTGGGCGGCCGCCTTTGCCACCGCCAGCGATACGCCGAGGATGGCGTTGGCCCCAAGGCGCGACTTGTTGGGCGTGCCGTCAAGGGCGATCATCAACTCGTCGATGTGGCGCTGGCGCGTGGCGTCGAGCCCGCCGAGAGCGTCGAACATCTCGCCGTTGACGGAATCCACCGCATCGCGCACGCCTTTGCCGCCATAGCGATCGCCGCCATCGCGGCGCTCAACGGCCTCGTGGGCCCCTGTGGAGGCGCCCGAGGGAACGGCGGCACGGCCGACGGTGCCATCCTCCAACGTCACATCCACTTCAACGGTGGGGTTGCCGCGGCTGTCGAGGATTTCGCGGCCCAGGATATCGATTATGGCAGTCAAGCGGCTCTCCCGTCGAAGGCTGATGGCAGATGGTGGGGCAGGGCCGTGCGGGACGATGCGCGCCCCAGGGCCGAAGCGGTTGCGGCGAACCTAGTCTAGGTCAAGCCCACATGGAAGCGCGCGAGGCGTTGCTGTGCGCTCTCATGGGCCTTGTGTTGCCGGCCTTGGGTCAGCCAAGGGCGCTGTTGGTGCGCGACAGTGCCGCTCTGGCGGCAACGAGCTTGCGGCCCCAGCGCGCCTTGCCTGCACAGGGGGGATCTTCCAGCACCTGGCGGTTCATGTCGCGCACGGCGGCAAAGTGCTCTTGCCATGTGGGCGGTGTGTAGCGCTGGGCGGCCGCACGGGCATGGATGGCGCGGGACGAAGAAGGGTCGCTGAAGGCCATGATGGCCTCCTTCCATGACGGCCCGTCCAAGGGGTCCAGAAGCGCAGCACCCTCGGCCGCGATTTCGCGGAAAACAGGGATGTCGGAGGCAAGCACGGGCGTGCCGACCGCCAGCGCTTCCATAACAGGCATCCCGAACCCTTCCACGAAGGAGGGCATCAGAACGGCCGTTGCCTTGCGGCGCAACAGGTCGAGCACGCTGTCTGGCACAGCGCCCACTTCGTAGACGGAGGGGCCGAGTTCACGCGCCCTGTCAAGGATGGCAAGGGGGGTCTGCGCCTCCCACCCGCGCTTGCCGGCAATGATGAGTTTGGGCGCCGCCGGCCCCAACTCCTCAGCGAAGCGGCGCCAAAGGTTGAGGAGGAGGACGTGGTTCTTGCGCGCCTCGATGGTGGAGACCACGAGGAAGAAGGGCTCCTCCACCAGTTCGCTCAACGGCAGGGGCGCAGCGGACCCTTCAGGCTTTGCGATCCCAAGGTGGGCGACGGACAAAGGCGGTCCCCCCTCGGCCAGGAACGCGCGCAACCTGTCGGCGCTGTAGTGGGAGCTGACCACCACGCCGTCGGCAAGGCGATTCATGGTGTCGAGCCGTGCCGCACACTGGCGCGGGGCATTGGGGCGCACGAACTCAGGATAGTCGATGGGGATGATGTCGTGGCACAAGACCACCATCCTGACGTCGGCGGCATTCTTCAGCCGCTCGAACGGCATGGACCACTCCATACGGTCGAGCGAGGCGCGCAGGTAGACAATGGGCCTGCGGGCGCCTGAGCGGCGCAGCACCGGTCCGAGCGGTTCGCTGGTCCAGCTGGAGGCCATCTTCTGGGCCCAGGCTTTCAGCGGTGAAGAGGGTTTGTCGCCATTCTCCCTGCGGCGATTGCGGCGCATGGTGCGCTCTTCATCCGACAGGTAGCCGAGCTTGGGCGCAGGGGGGGCCCCATGGCCTTGGAGGAAACGGTTGATGTTGCGCAGCGCCGCATCCGCAGGGAAGGCGTCGACGCCGCCCTCCCAGATGGCGGCCTGCTTGTCGAGAAACGCCGGCACGGCATTGTCGGCAATCAGCCTGATGCCCTTCTTCATCGTGACGACGAAGCGCACATGATAGGTCGGTTCGGCCAGAAGCCAGCGTGCGTAGGCATACTCCACACGCTCGATGCCTGTGGGCGCCGAGCGGCCCGTGGCACTGACGAGACGCGTCAAGTCAAACAGGATCAGGGGACGGATCAAACCACGCGACCCCGCTTTACCAACCAACCAAGCTCGTCATACATCGCAACCACCGTGCTGGTGCACGCGTCAATCGTTATGGAGCCCCACTTGGATTGCATCGAACTTGAAATTCCGGGGGTTGTGCTCATCACGCCACGCCGTTTTGCCGATGGACGCGGTTGGTTCGAGGAAACCTATAACCAAAAGCGTATGGAGGCCGCCGGGCTTCACTACGCCTTTGTGCAGGACAATCAAAGCCTTTCCGGTCCTGTGGGGACGGTGCGCGGGCTCCATTTTCAGGCCCCGCCTTATGCGCAGGCCAAGCTTGTACGCGTGGTGGCTGGGGCGATCCTGGACGTGGTGGTGGACATTCGCAACGGCTCGCCCACCAAAGGCCGATGGGTGAGTGCCGAGCTCAGCGCCGAAAACGGCGCTCAGCTCCTGGTGCCAAGGGGCTTTGCCCACGGCTTCGTCACCCGCGCGCCGGACACGGCGGTCTGCTACAAGGTGGACGGTTTTTACGACAAGGACAGCGAGGGCGGCATTTGCTTCGACGACCCCGACCTTGCCATCGACTGGGGGATCGACCCCGCCGCGGCCACCTTGTCCGACAAGGACCGGGCATGGCCGCCTTACAAGGACCTTGGCCCTGTCTTTGACTGAACCGGCACCGCGTGCGGCCCCTGCCGCCAGCGTTCTTGACGGATTTTGCGCCGAGGTCTCCCTCAGCGGCGCGATTGTGCGCGATGGCGACCGCCTGGTGTTTCCGCCGTCGGAAGGGTCCATCACCTTTGCGGTTCAAAGGCCGGCTGGCGTCCACACGCTTCGCATCGTCCTGTCTGCACCGGCTGCCCTCAGGGTAGAGGTGGGGCTGGGCGAGACGCGGGTGCGCCTTCCCAAGGTGGAGGATGGCCCGCGCTTTACGTGCCGCTTCACCTCCGATGCGCCCATCACGAGCCTGATGATCGCTGGGGTGGAGAGCGGCGCCGTGGAGGTCCGCCACCTGTCGCTGGAGCGGGCAGCGCCTTGGACGGCGCTCCTGCCTGACCGCGTGTTCGGTCCATTGCGCCTGCCCCCTTTGGAGAGCCTTGTGGCCGGCGCCAACACAGCCGTCCTGAAGGATGGGGGGCAGGTCAAGGGCTGGTCTCAGCGCATCACCATTGCGGAGCGGCAAGGTGCCCTGCGCGAAGGCGCACGCTTTGCGGTGGAGGAGCCGAACGGTGCTGTCCGCCTGGTGTTCGACCCACCCTTGCCGGCGGGCTGGTGCTGGATCAGTGCCCATGTGGGCGATGAGAACGGTGCCCCGACCGATGCAAGGCCGCGGCTGTTTCCGTGCACGGGCTGGCAGCTTCCGGCCGTTCCGGGCGTGCCTTTGCGGCCGCACCATCGCGGACCCCACCGCGCCCACCTGCGGCTGAAGTCGCCCACCGACAGCCTGTTGCTGCGCCCACGTGCACTGCCGGGCGAGATCGTGATCGGGGCGCTTCACGTGTCGCCGCAGCCGATCTTCGGCTGGGTGCGGGCCGGCCTGAGGGTGCTGCGCGAACATGTGGGCCGCCATGTTGACGGCGCCGCCCACGCCATAGGCAAATGCCTGCCTGAGGGGCCGGGGTGGGCCGCCCTCCTCGCCGCCTTCACCGAACGGCGCAACCGCCGCCACCGCCGTTTCGTGCGGTGGCACGAGGCCGGCGCCATCGCCCGCTGGCTGGAACGCCCTGTGGTGCG
>JBCDCF010000399.1:0-4292 GCA_039182345.1 Pseudomonadota bacterium | reverse complement strand
TTTTGGTGAGCGTTGAGGGTCTGAGACAGTGTCAACGGGTGCGCGCTTCGCGCCCGTCCTCGCCATGCTCGCCCGCGTTGCGGGCTGTGCGTGGCTCCGGGCGGCCCGTTGACACCGCCCCAGACCCTTGGTGCCACAAGGGGCTGGTTCTTGGGTTGGGCGTTGTTGAACCGCGGCGGTTGGGGGTAGCGGCGGTTTTACAACACCACGCGGTTGGCGTACCCAAATCGAAACGGAGCCCTACAAACTTGACGAAAACCATCATCATGACGGGTGCGGCCGGCGGCGTTGCGGCCATGCTGCGCCCGCTGTTGCGCGCGCGTTACCGCGTCATCCTTTCCGACCTTGCCTCGACCCTTGATGACCTTGCCGATGGGGAGACCTACCGCCAGGTGGACCTCACCGACAGGGTCGCCGTGCGCGGCCTCATGAAGGAGGCTGACGGGCTGGTGCACCTTGGCGGACAGTCCGTCGAGGCCGACTGGGACACCGTTCACGCCCCCAACATTGAAGGGCTCTACAACGCATTCGCTGCCTGCCATGAGAACGGCATCGACCGCGTGATCTTCGCCTCCTCCAACCACGCTGTGGGCTTTTATCCAAGGGTCCGGCGGATTGGTGTGGACGAGGCGGTCCGGCCGGATGGGTTTTACGGCGTGTCCAAAGCGTTCGGCGAGGCGCTCGGCTCCCTTTATGCCGACAAGCATGGGATGCGCGTCATGTCGATCCGCATCGGCAACATTGCTTATAAGCCCGCCGATCATCGCCGCTTGTCCATCTGGCAGCATCCCGACGACCTGATGCAGCTGATTGGGATCGGCCTTGAGCATCCTGACATTCACCATGCCATTGTCTACGGCGCCTCCCACAATGAGCGCGCGTGGTGGGACAATGGCGTTGCCTATGCCCTTGGCTACAAACCGGCCCACAGCGCCGAAGACCACGTGGCCTTTGCCATGGACGAACAGGCAAAACTCTCTGCCGATCCCCTTGGTGATCGCTTCCAGGGGGGAACCTTCTGCTCCAACGGCTTTACGGGGGACGAGGACCGCACCTTTGCCGCAAGGCTCGACACATGAGCCGCGTTGAGGGGGCCACACACTGATGGCGGACGATAGAAAAAGCTGGCGCTCACGCCGCTGGTTCACGGCTGAGGATCTGCGCGCCTTCGGTCATAGAAGCCGTGCCAAGCAGGCAGGGTGGGACGAGGACGACTGGGAGAGCCGGCCCATTGTCGGCATCATCAACACCTGGTCCGACATCAACCCCTGCCACGTCCACTTCAGGGCGCGGGCCGAAAGCGTCAAGCACGGCATTCTCCAGGCAGGCGGGATGCCTGTGGAGCTTCCTGCGGTGAGCCTTGCGGAAACCTTCGTGAAGCCCACCACCATGCTCTACCGCAACTTCCTTGCGATGGAGACCGAGGAACTGATCCGCAAGCACCCTGTGGACGGCGTTGTCTTGATGGGGGGGTGCGACAAGACAGGCCCTGCGCTCGTCATGGGTGCCGTGTCGGCGGGCGTGCCTGCCATCTTCTTTCCGTCGGGGCCGATGATCCACGGCACCTGGCGCGGTGCGCGCCTTGGCTCGGGTTCCGACACCTGGAAGTATTGGGCGGAGAAGCGTGCCGGCACCATCACCGATGCCGACTGGGCCGAGATCGAAGGGGGCATTGCCCGCTCCTTCGGCCACTGCATGACCATGGGCACCGCCTCCACCATGACGAGTGCGCTTGATGCCATGGGGCTGATCCTGACGGGTGGCTCGTCCATCCTGGCGCCGGATTCAGCCCACGTGCGCCTTGCCAAGGCAACGGGCCGGCGGGCTGTGGGCCTCATCGAAGAAGGGGTGGCGATTGGCGACATCCTGACGCCGGCCGCCATCCGCAACGGTGTGCGCGCGGTGCTGGCTTTGGGTGGGTCCACCAATGCCGTGGTCCACATGATCGCCCTTGGGCGGCGGGCTGGCTACGACCTCACCCTCGCCGAGTTCGATGCGCTGAGCCGGGACGTTCCTGTCCTTGCCAACATCCGTCCCACAGGGTCCACCTACTTGATGGAGGACTTTTTCGAGGCGGGGGGGCTGCGTGGGCTTCTATCGCGCATTGAGGATTTGCTCGAGGATGCGCCCACCGTCGGCGGCCTAACCCTCAAAGCCGGGCTTGAAGGGGCGCATGTCCAGTCCGACGACGTGATCCGCCCGCGCGACAACCCTGTGGTGGCCGACAGCTCATTGGCGGTGTTGACAGGCAACCTTGCCCCCAACGGGGCGGTCATCAAGCCTGGTGCCATGGACCAGCGCTTTCGCAAGCACACCGGTCCGGCGGTGGTGTTTGACGACTACGACCACATGGAAAGGCGGATCGACGACCCCGACCTTGCCGTGACGGCAGATTCGGTTCTCGTCCTTCGCAATGCCGGTCCCGTGGGTGGGCCTGGAATGCCTGAGTGGGGGATGCTGCCGATCCCCAAAAAGCTGCTTCAGCAAGGGGTGAGGGACATGTTGCGCCTGTCCGATGCGCGCATGTCAGGCACCAGCTATGGGGCGTGCGTCCTGCACATTGCGCCAGAATCAGCGGTTGGCGGGCCGCTGGCGTTGGTGGAGGAGGGCGACATGATTTCCATCGACGTGGCCGCACGCACGCTGACCCTTGAGGTTAACGAGGAGGTGCTGGCCACACGCCGGGCCGCTTGGACCGCGCCGCCGCCCCACTACGGTCGCGGTTATGGCTGGCTTGCCGCCAAGCACATCACCCAGGCGGATGCCGGGTGCGACTTCGACTTCCTTGAGACGGGGTTCGGACCGAAAGTGCCTGAGCCTGCCATCCACTGAGCGTCCCGGCGGCTCACCGCCGCAGTGACGGGGTGTCGCCAAAGCGCAATCATGGGGGGAATGGTGAGGGGCAAGGCGATGATGGCACGAAACGGGCGCGGCAACGGGCATTGGCGGACGGTCGCAATGGCGTTGGCCATAACTCTTGCCGCAGGTCAGGCGAGCGCTGGCGCCTTGGACAAGGCCACCCCTTTGCCCCCGTCTTGGGCCGACGCGGGGGTGCGCCTTGCCCAGACCTGCGGCCCAGCCTTCAACACCTGCACCAAAGAGTGCAAGGAGCGCTACAACAGCTGCGTTGCCGTCCGCCAGGCCGAGATCTGCAGGCCTGCCCAGGAGCGCTGCCTTGCCTCCTGCCGCCGGACGGCCTGTTAGCGCCCGGCTACCCAGCTCCGTGGCTGGCGTTAGATATCGAGGTCCTCAGCCGCAGCGAAGGCAGCGTTTTCCTGGATGAACGCGAAGCGGGCTTCGGGCTTGTTGCCCATCAGCCGCTCGATGGTGGTCTTGGTGGAGTCCGGCTCTGAGTGGATCGCCACCTTCAAGAGGGTGCGGGTGGCGGGGTCCATGGTGGTTTCTTTCAGCTGAGCCGGCATCATCTCGCCAAGGCCCTTGAACCGGCCAACCTCGATCTTTTTGTCGCCTTTGAATGTCTTGGCAAGCTCGATCCTATGGGCGTCATCGCGCGCGTAAACGGTGCGGGCGCCTTGGGTCAGCTTGTAGAGAGGCGGGACGGCGAGGAAGAGGTGCCCTGCGTCAATCAACTGGGGCATTTCGCGGTAGAAGAAGGTGATGAGGAGGGAGGCAATGTGCGCCCCGTCCACATCCGCGTCGGTCATGATGATGACGCGCTCGTAGCGCAGCTTTGACAGGTCGAAGTCTTTGCGCGTGCCGCAGCCGAGCGCAAGGATGAGGTCGGAGAGCTGCTGATTGGCCGCCACCTTGTCCCGGGCGGCATTGGCAACATTGAGGATCTTGCCGCGCAAGGGGAGGACGGCCTGGGTCGCCCTCTGGCGCGCCTGCTTGGCCGAACCGCCGGCCGAATCGCCCTCGACGATAAAAATCTCCGTTCCCGTCGCTTGGGACTGCGTGCAGTCGGCAAGTTTGCCAGGAAGGCGCGTCTTACGGGTGGCGGAGCGGCGGGCAATGTCCTTCTCGGCGCGCCGGCGCAGGCGATCGTCCGACTTTTCGATGACCGCTTCCAACACGCGGGTCGCGCGGGCGGGGTCGCCTGCAAGCCACTCCTCGAACGCCTCGCGCACGGCCCCTTCCACCTGGCGGCTGGCCTCGCTGGAGGCAAGCTTGTCCTTGGTCTGACCCACGAACTCAGGCTCGCGCACGAAGACGGAGAGGACCGTTGCGGCCGCTGCCATCACGTCGTCGGCGGTGATCTGGCCGACCTTTTTGGTGCCCACACGCTCAGCATGGGCTTTGAGGGCGCGGGTGAGGGCCGCCTTCAGCCCCTG
>JBCDCF010000398.1:0-4293 GCA_039182345.1 Pseudomonadota bacterium | reverse complement strand
GCCGGTTGATGGCCGCAGGCGTCATCTCCGGGGGCATGGTGCCCAAGGTGGAGACTTGCATCGCCGCCCTCGAGCGCGGCGTTGAGGGTGTGGTGATCCTCAACGGCAAAACACCCCATGCCGTCCTCCTGGAGCTGTTCACCGACGGCGGCGCAGGCACTTTGATCACGCAATAGAGCTTTTGCGATCATCGCTGGTCAGACACGCTCAGGATGAAGCAATCCCGCGCGGCGCGGGTCACTTCTCGTATTGCGAGGAATTTCCTCGCCTGCCGAGAATCTTGGGTGTGTCGTGCGGTGCCATGTCGTTTGCGCTTTGGGGAAGATGGCGCCACGATAGTGATGCGCCTCACGCCAACCCGACGGGGGTGAGGAGGTTGCAAGGAGGCGGCCATGTACGCACGCAAGAGCGTGGAGAACAAATGGGTGGATCTGGAGCGCACAGCGCTCGATTGCCCCAATCCGGTGCAGCGCTAGGCACGGCTTCGTCCCCCGCATGGTGCGGGAGATCGGGCCCTGCCTGGCCCATCCGGCACCGCCCGCGCCCTTTGAGAAGGGTCGCTGGCGGGCACGTTTAAGGCACATCACCAAAGCCGGATAACGGGTCGCGGGCGGTACGCCTGTGCGACCCCACGCCCGGAGTGCGCCCGGAAACGGGTGCTCCGACACCACGCAGCACTTCACACGCGCCCGCCGGCCGGATCCTGGCCGTGGGGGCGAAGCGAGGGCGTATGCCAAGGCCACCGTCACGCTCCTTCTGGGGCAAGGGGCACACTTTCAGTCACAGCGGATTGAGCGACCCGGCAGCGGTCGCAGCGATTTTCTCAGTTCTCGGCGGGTTGCCGTTCAGCCCCGTCGAGCCGGCCGCGGAGCCGAGGTCCGGTGGCGGCGCGCTAACGAGCGCGTCGCTGCCGGGCACAGCGGGCGGCGCGGTGTTGGGCGCATCGGCCTGGCCGGCGCCGCCCCGCACCGTCGTGCGCGACAGGCCCGATGGACCGGTCCTGGGCGTGATCTTGCGCGGGGCAAGGCGGGGCGAGGATGGCGCCCTCTACCTTCATGCTTTGCGCAGTCCTTACGAGATCACCGCCCTTCTGCGCGAGGGGATTATCGGCTGATGCCGGTGGCCATCAGGCTGCCGGTCAATCGCCGTAGACCACCTTGGGCAGCCAGGTGGCGAGCTGCGGGGCGTACCAAAGCGTCACCAGCATCGCCATCTGGATCATCACGAAGGGGATGATGCCGCGGTAGATGGCTGTGGTTCTGACCTCTGGCGGTGCGACGCCGCGCAAGTAGAACAGCGCGAACCCGAACGGCGGCGTCAGGAACGAGGTTTGAAGGTTCACCGCCATCATCACGCCGAGCCAGACGGGGCTCATGGTCCCGCCGTCGGGCATCTCCAACATCAACAGGACAGGCGCGACGAGGGGAACGACGACGAAGACGATCTCCAGGAAGTCCAGGAAGAAGCCGAGGATGAACATCATCAGCATCACGGCAATCATCGCGCCGAGGGCACCGCCAGGAAGGTCCGACAACAGGTGCTCGACCATCTCTTCACCGCCAAGACCCCTGAAGACCAGGCTGAAGAGCGCTGCGCCGATGAGGATGACGAACACCATGCAGGTGATTTCCGCCGTGGAGCGCAGGACCGAGTTGAGGACTTTCGCCCCTGACACCCGCGCCAGCGATACGAAGAGCCCGGCGGCCAGCACCACGCACAGGAACCCAGCGAAGTAGATGCCCAGCATGTCGTTGGCGGGAATTTCCGTGCGCGTGATGCGAAGGTCCATGACAGAGGTCAGGATCAACAGCGCCACGAGGGCAAGGGTCGCCGCGTAGATGAAGAAGGGCTTTTGTTCGTTCAGCCGATAGCCGGCAAGGAGGATGGCGCCGACACCGCCCACGGCTGCGGCTTCCGTCGGCGTTGCCACACCGGCAAGGATGGAGCCCAGCACCGACACGATGAGGACGATGGGCGGCACCAAAGCGTGCATCACCTTGCTGATGGACAGGGGATTGTTGGGGTCGCGCGGGACAGGAGGAGCGGCCGAAGGTCGCACGATGGCGACGAACACCGTGTAGCCTATGTAGCAGCCCACCAGGATCAGCCCCGGGAGCAGCGCGCCGGCAAAAAGGTCGCCCACCGAGACCGGTGGGCCAGGTACGAAGGAAAAGTCCCCCTTCGCCCATGCCTCTTCTTGAAGGAGGCGCTGGGATTCCTGGTAAGCGTTTGAAATCTGGTCGCCGAGGATCACGAGCACGATCGACGGCGGAATGATCTGCCCCAGCGTTCCCGAGGCCGCGATGGTGCCGGACGCAAGGGATGGGGCATAGCCGCGCCGCAGCATGGTGGGCAGCGACAACAGGCCCATGGTCACAACGGTGGCGCCGACAATGCCTGTGGAGGCGGCAAGGAGCGCGCCCACCACGCAGACCGCAATGCCAAGGCCGCCCCGCAGCGGGCCGAACAGCTGGCCCATGGTCTCCAGCAGCTCTTCAGCCACCCGGCTGCGTTCCAGCGTCACCCCCATGAAGACGAACAAAGGCACTGCGATCAGCACCTCGTTGGTCATGGTGCCGTAGATGCGGTTGGGCAGCGCACTCACGAAGGAGAAGTCGAACACCCCGAACGCCGAGCCGATGAAGGCGAACAGAAGCCCTGTGCCGGCGAGGGTGAAGGCGACCGGAAAGCCTGTGAGAAGAAGACCGATCGCCGTGAGGAACATCAGCAGATCGAGAAGGTGCGCAAGTTCACCCATTCAGCGACACCCCGTCGATCGGCCGTTTCATCATATGGATTGCTGCTCGTAGTCGTGCGGCTGTTCGCCTTTGGGGGCGTGGCCTGACAAGGTGAGGATGGAGCGAAGGATGAGAACCACACCCTGTGCGGCCATCATGATGCCGAACACGGGAATGGCCGTCTTGAGGATGAAGACGCCAGGGATGCCGGAGGCTTCCATGGAGCTTTCGAAGATGCGCCAGGAGTTGGCGACATAACCCCAGCTGGCCCACACGATGAGGAGGGACACCGGGATCAGCAAGAAGATGGAGCCCAGAAGATCGACGATGGCTTTGTAGGTCTTCGATGCGCTGCGGTAGAAGATGTCCACCCGCACATGCCCGTCCTGCGACAAAGTAAAAGCCGCAGCCAGCATGAACAAAAAGCCGTGCATGTAGACGATGGATTCTTGCGCCCACAGATTGCCGACGCCGAAGACGTAGCGGGCGACCACCACACCGAACTGCACCAGAACCATCGCAAGGACGAACCAGGCCAAGACCTTTCCGACGAAGCGGTTGGTGTTGTCGATGGTGTTGGCGAGGAATTCCATCGGTTCGGCCCGGTGTGAATGTTTTCAAGTCCGATGGAAGCTTGTTCGGGCGGTCCGATCAACCCCCCAATCTTCGTCAAAGGTTTATGGGCGGATTGGTCGCCCCCTTTGGTTAATGGTACGCCGCCGGCAGAGCCTTTGCCGGCGGCGCGATCGCTTTAGCTGGCGCCGAGCGTCCTGGTGCGCTCGTCGGTGTAGGCCTGCTCGGAAATCGAGGTCCAGCCGCCGAAGTCCTTACGGCCGGCACGGAAGCTGTCGAGCACGCGCTTGCCGAGGTCATCGTGGTCGCCCACTTTGGCGATGACCTCTTCGGAGGTTTTGGCGAAGGCGTCGAAGATTTCCGCGGGGAACTTCTTCAGCTGCACACCATGCTGATTGACGAGCGTGGTGAGCGCCGTGCCGTTCTTGGCGATGAACTCAGCGTACATCGTGTTGTTTTCGGCAATGCAGGCGTTTTCGACAATGGCCTGATCGGTGGCGGACAGGGCCTCGAAGGCCGCCTTGTTCACGCCGCAGGACAGGAGCGCGCCCGGCTCGTGGAAGCCCGGATAGTAGTAGTACTTCGCAATCCTGTAGAAACCGAACGCGAGGTCGTTCCACGGACCCACCCACTCGGTGCCGTCGATGGCGCCGGACTGGAGAGCCGCGAAAATTTCGCCGCCGGGGAGGGCGATCACGTTGACGCCGAGCTGGCGCAGCACTTCGCCGCCAAGGCCGGGCATGCGGAACTTCAGGCCCTGCAGGTCGTCCAGCGAGGTGAGTTCGTTGCGGAACCAACCGCCCATCTGCACGCCGGTGTTGCCGCACATGAAGGGCTTCACGCCGAATTCGCCGGAGAGCTCGTCCCAAAGGGCCTGGCCGCCGCCGTGCATGATCCACGCGTCGATCTCAGGGGCAGTGAAGCCCATGGGAACGGCGGTGAAGAAGGCAAAGGCCGGGTGCTTGCCCTGCCAGTAATAGTC
>JBCDCF010000397.1:0-4298 GCA_039182345.1 Pseudomonadota bacterium | reverse complement strand
TTGCGCGGGAAGGCCTGCACGGGGTCGTAGGGCGTGATGTAGGGCGCGAAGACCGCAAGCACGGCGAAGAGGCCGATGATGGCAAGGCCTATGGCGCCGGTGGGGCTCCTGCGGGCAACATCCTTGAGCCGCCGAGCGCTGAGTTCTGGCTCGGCACCGATGGCAACGGCATGGATATCTTTTCGCGGGTGATCTACGGCGCCCGCTACGCGTTCGCCATTGCCGTGCCGGCCGTCCTTCTGTCCATGATCATCGGCATCCCTTTGGGGTTGTGGGTGGGCTATATCGGCGGCGTTGCCGACGAGATGACCATGCGCATCTTCGACGGTCTGCGCGTCTTCCCCTCCATCATCCTTGCGCTTGCGGTGGTGGCGGCGGCGGGACCGTCGGTGCTCAACGTGGTCCTCGTCATCGGCATCCTCGACAGCCCGATCTTTGCCCGCGTGGTGCGCTCTGAGGTGCTTGCCTACCGCTCCTCCACCATGGTCGAGGCGGCAAAGGCGGCCGGCAACCCCACCTGGCGCATCGTTCTCGTCCACCTTCTTCCCAACACCATGAGCGGGGCGATGGCCCAGTCCGCCGTGCGCGCCGCCTGGGCCGTCAGGATTGCCGCGGCCCTTGCCTTCCTTGGCATCGGCATTCAGGTGCCCACCCCCGAATGGGGCGTGATGATCCGCCAGGGCGCCGAGTTCATGGTCACAGGCCAATGGTGGGTCGCCGTCTTCCCAGGCCTTGCGCTGATGGTGATGATGCTCGGCCTCAACATGCTTGGCGACGGCGCGCAGGACCTTTTGAACCCACGACGGGGGCGCTGATGACGCTCCTTGCCGTCGACGGGCTTGAGACGCACTTCGTCTCGCGCACCCTCAACAATGAGATTCGCACCGCCCGCGCCCTCAACAATGTCAGCTTCTCGGTGGAGCGCGGCGAGATTGTCGGCCTCATCGGCGAGACGGGCGCAGGCAAGTCCCTCACCGCCCAGTCGGTCCTGGGCCTCTTGCGTGCCCCTGCCCGCGTGGTGGGCGGCACCGCCCGCTTCCAGGGCCGCGACCTCCTTGCAATGCCCGCCGATGAGATGAATGCCCAGCGCGGCGCCGAAGTCGCCCTCGTGGTTCAGAACCCGCGCACGTCGCTGGACCCATTGTGCAGGATCGGCGACCAGCTGGTGCGCATCCAGCGCGCCCACCGCTCCATCTCCAAGCGCGAGGCACGCCAGAAGGGCGTGGACATGCTCGCCGCCGTCGGCATCCCCGAGCCGGAGCGGCGCATGCGCGCCTGGCCGCACGAGCTCTCAGGCGGCATGGCCCAGCGCGTGTTGATCGCGATGGCCCTCATCAACGAGCCACCCTTGTTGATTGCCGACGAACCCACCACGGGCCTCGACGTCACCGTCCAGGCGCAGATCCTCGACCTCTTGCGCAGCCTTGTGATGGAGCGCGGGCTCGGCGCCGTCATCATCACCCACGACCTTGGGGTCGTCGCCCACTATTGCGACCGTATGGCGGTGATGTTCGCAGGCTCCATCGTTGAGCGCGGCACGGTGGGCGATGTGTTTGCCGCCCCCAGCCACCCCTATACCCGCGCCCTCCTGTCGGCGACGCCCGAGCGGCTGACCCTTGGCTCTGGCGCCACCATCGGCGGTGCGCCCCCCAACCTTTATGCCCTGCCGGAGGGTTGCCACTACCGCGACCGGTGCGACCGCGCCACCGACGCGTGCCTTGCCGCCCCGCTCCTCAAGGAAGTCTCGCCAGGACACCACGCGCTCTGCCATTTCGCCAGCGAGTTGAAAGAGGCGCCTTTGTGAACGTCCTCGCACCGCACCAGCCGCCGGGGACCCTCAGCTCCGATGCGGACCCGATCTTGAGCGTCAACAACCTCGTCATGCATTTCGGCACGGGGCGCGGAAAGGTGCATGCGGTCAACGATGTGACCTTTGCCATCCGCCCGGCGGAAATTGTCGGCATGGTGGGGGAGTCGGGCTCAGGCAAATCCACCATCGGCCGCCTGTGCCTGTCCCTCCTCACCCCCACCGCAGGCACGGTCCAGGTGGATGGGCAGGACCTTGCGGCCTTGAAGGCACGGGAGTTAAGGCGCCTGCGGGCGACCATGCAGATCGTCTTCCAGGACCCTTGGTCGGCCCTCAACCCGCGCATGTCCGTGGGCCGGCAGATCGGCGAGCCTCTGGTCCTTCACACGAACCTTTCCACCACAGAGCGTCGCGAGAAGGTGCGCGCCCTTGCCGAGCGTGTGCGCCTTCCCGCCGAGTTCCTGACCCGCACGCCCCACGAGTTGTCTGGCGGCCAGCTCCAGCGGGTGTGCATTGCCAAAGCCCTTGCCACCGACCCTAAGCTCATCGTCCTGGACGAGCCCACAAGCTCACTCGATCTGTCCGTGCGCGCAGGGATCCTGGACCTTCTGGCGGGGCTGAGGGACGAGCTTGGCGTTGCCATGCTCTTCATCTCCCACGACCTTGGGACGGTGAAGCTCATCTCCGACCGGATCATCGTCCTTTATCTGGGGACGGTGGTGGAGGAAGGGCCTGCGCGGGAGGTGTTCGACAACCCCGTCCACCCCTACACGCAGGCTTTGATGTCGGCGCACCTGCCGCCCGACCCCACGGCGCCCCTTGCAAGGCATGTGCTCGAGGGGGAGGTGCCAAGCCCCATCAACCTGCCGCCAGGCTGCCGGTTTTCCAGCCGCTGCCCCCTTGCCATCGCGCCCTGCCGCGCTGCCCTGCCGGCGCTGACGGAGGCGGGCCCAGGCAACCACCATGCGGCGTGCATCCGCATCGAAGACGGCGCGAACCGGCTCTCCCTTTAACGCCGCCCGCGCCACAACAAGGACCCGACACGTGCAAGCCCACGCCCCAGACTCGCGCTATCCGACGCTGTTGAGCCCCATCAAGGTCGGCCCGCGCACCTTGAAGAACAGGGTCTGGATGCTCGCCCACGCAACGCTGTTGGTGAAGGACCACCTCTTCACCGACCAGCACGTGGCCTACTACGTCGCCCGCGCCAAAGGGGGCGTTGCCGCCATCACCATGGAGGCGATGGCCGTTCACCCGACGACACAGCCCTACAAAGGCAAGGCCTTCGCGTTCGATGAGCGCATGGTGGCGCAGTATAAGAAGATCGCAGGGCCGGTGCAGGCCCATGGCGCCCTCCTCCTCATGCAGCCTTGGCACAGGGGCCGTCAGACCAACTCCGTCGCCAATGGATTACCTGTGTGGTCGCCCACCGCCGTCCCCTGCGCGGTCTATCGCGAGATGCCCCACGTGATGACGGCGGCCGACATCGACGAGATCATCGAGGGCTACCGCCTGTCGGCGCGCTACGCCAGGGCGGGCGGGCTCAACGGTGTGGAGGTGGCGGGCCTTGCCCACGGCTACCTCCTCAACCAGTTCCTGTCGCCGGCCATCAACAACAGGAACGATGCCTATGGCGGCTCGTTGGAAAACCGCCTGCGCATTGTCGAAGAGATCCTCACCGCCACCCGCGAAGAGGTGGGCGAGGACATGATCATCGGCCTTCGCATGAACGGGACCGACGGGCACGAAGGCGGCAACGACCCCGAAGCCTGGGCCGACATTGCCCGCCGGCTGGAGGCGACAGGCAATGTCGACTACATCTCCGTCTCCCAAGGCACCTACATCAACCGTATGCTCATCTACCCGACGAGCCCTGAGGAGCACGGCTACCAGCTCCCCGCCACCGAGAAGATCGCCGCCGCCATCGACATCCCTGTCATCGCAGGCGGGCGCATCGTCACCCACCGGGAGGCGGAAACCTTCCTCGCGGACGGTCGGTGCGAGATTGTCGGCATGGCGCGCCAGTTGATTGCCGACCCCGACTGGGTGACGAAGGCAGGCGAGCCCGAAGCTGAGCCCATACGCCCCTGTGTGGGCGCCAACTGGTGCATGTCCTCAATCTTCGCCCAGGCCGCCATCGGCTGCATCCACAACCCTGCCGCGGGTGCCGAAACCGAGCTGTCGGACGACCTCCTCACCCAAGCCGACACACGCAAGCGCGTTGCCGTCGTGGGCGGCGGGCCGGCCGGACTGCGCGCGGCGTTGACGGCGGCCAAACGCGGTCACCTCGTGACCCTCTTTGAGGCGCGCGCGGTGCTGGGGGGCCAGGTGCGGCTTTGGGCTGAGGCTGAGTCCCGGCGCGAGCTTGTGCAAATCGTCGACTGGCTCATCGACCGCCTGCAGGAAACCAACACCGAAATCCGCCTCAACACCCATGTGGACGCCAACACCCTGCGGGAGGCGGGCTTCGATGCGGTGATCGTCGCCGCAG
>JBCDCF010000396.1:0-4356 GCA_039182345.1 Pseudomonadota bacterium | reverse complement strand
CGCGCTGACGGGCGGTGTCGGCGCCAAGCGCCGGTGGAGGGTGACGTACGCACCGCAGCGTCAATCGTCAAGCCGCGGTAAGGCCATTCTGTGAGGGGAGGGGTGTCCCTTAAAGCGCGGCGAGGAGCGCGTCGGCGACGATGTCCACCTCGTCGTCCCCCATGTCGGGGCCCATGGGAAGGCTGAGCACCCTTTGGGAGAGGTCTTCCGAGACGGGGAAGCTCTCGCCCCCCACCAACTGGTCCAGGAAGGCCGGATGGCGGTGGAGGGGCACGCGATAGAAAAGGCCTGTGCCGATCTTCTTCTCGCCCAGCGCCGCGCGCATCCTGTCGCGGCCATCAAGGGCGACGGTATAAAGGGCCCAGGCCGAGCGCACGCCGTCGCCATCGCTGGGGGGCACGGCAAGGCGGCCGACCAGCCGCTCGGTGTACATGGCAGCAATTTCGGCGCGGCGGTTCAGCTCCGCCTTAAAGACGGTGAGCTTGGACAAAAGGACGGCGGCCTGAATGGTGTCGAGGCGCCCTGTCATGCCGATGCGCATGGCCTCATCGCCGTCGCCCTGGCGGCCGTGGGTGCGGATCTGGCGCACGGCATCGGCGAGAGCATCATCATCGGTGAGGATCGCGCCGCCGTCGCCGAACGCGCCGAGGGGTTTTGTGGGATAAAAGCTGATGCATGAGATGGGGGCGAGCGCACCCACTTTGCCGTCAGCGGTCTCGCCGCCGAAGCTTTGGGCCGCATCGGCCACCACTTTGATGCCGAAGCCGCCTGCCACTTCGGCAATGGCACGGTAGTCCGCCGGGCGGCCGAAAAGGTCCACCGGCATCACCGCGCGGGGGAGAAGGCCGCGCCGTTTGGCAGCCTCCACCGCGGCGGGGATCGCGGCAGGGTCCATGTTGTAGTCGTCGGCCTTCACATCCACGAAGACGGGGACGGCGCCAACGGCAATCACCACAGCGGCGGTGGCGGAGAAGGTGAAAGCCGGCACCAGAACCGCATCGCCGCGGCCAATCCCCATGGCCATCAGCGCCATGATCAACGCATCGCGGCCGGACGAGACGCCGACCGCGTGTTTGACGCCGCTGAATGTGGCAAGCCTCTCTTCAAGATCGGTGACTTCGGGGCCCAGAACATACTGGCCGTGGTCCAGGACGTTGGCGATCCGCCTGTCGATGTCGTGACGCAACCGCGCCTGCTGGCGCTTCAGGTCGAACAGGGCAATGGGCTGAGGCGCGGTGGCGCTCTCGTGCCTCTCAGCAACGGACATAACGACCTCTAGGCGGTAAGCTGCAGCGGGGGTGAGGCGTTGGCCATCAGAACGCTTCGCACCTGTTCGGCAACGGCAAGGGCTGAGCGTCCCGCGTGGCCGTCCACCATGGCAGGTCCGGCGGTGGCGATGGCGCGGATGAACGCATCAAGCTCTGCCGCCAGATGGTCGGTCGGCTGCGGCGCGAAGTGGGCGGGCATGTCCGTGCCGAACGGCAATGTGGTGAGCGTGCGCTCCACAAGGTCGGCGTGGTGGACAGCGTTGGCATCATGCACGGTCAGGGTGCGCATGGTGGTGGGGGCCAGGCGGCTGGCGGAAAGGTCGGCGATGACGCCGTTGCGGAACCATAGGCGTGCGCTTGCGGCTTCGCTCCAGTTGGCTGCGCCAGCAAAGGCGAGCGGTTCCACACGGGTCACGCCGGACCCTGCGAGCGTTATCGCAAGGTCGATGTCGTGAATCATAAGATCGAGCACCACGTCGGCCGAAGGCGGCACGGGCCGCGGTTTGTTGTGACGCGTGGCGGCGATATGGATGGCGCTTCCCGTTGCGCCCTGAAGCGCGCGCACGACCGGGGAGAACCGTTCAATGTGCCCCACCTGGAGGAGGGCACCTGTGACAGAGGCCGCGGTGATGAGCCTGTCGGCCTCATCAACGCTGGCGGCAAGGGGCTTTTCCACGAACGCCGCGCAGCCGGCCGTCAACGCGGCCATGGCAAGGGTGAAGTGGGATTCGGTCGGGGTGCATATCACCACCGCATCCACCGCCGACGGGTCGAACCTGTCGTCCACTGAGGCGCCATGCTGGGCAGCCACGGATCTGGCACGCGCGGCGTCATTGTCGATCACGATGACCGAGCTGACGGAGGGATGCGCGCTGAGGTGGCGGACATGGTGTTGCCCAAACGAGCCGACGCCGATGACCGCTATGGTGAGTCCTTGCATGCCATCGCAGTTAGCACGCGCAACACTACGAAGAAGTTTAACGGCTGCCCAACATTCCGTTTTTGCGCTCAATTGATGTTGCAGCGCGTTACCTTTGCTGCAACGCCCGCACGATGCCTGGGGTTTTGCCAAAATGGAATCGGGCGCGCCTAGAAGGCGTTTGAGGGGCGGCGCACCGTCATGGACACGGGCCGGTCCGGGCAGGGTGGGCGGTGCGTTAAACCGATTCGTGCATCCAGGCGCGCATTTGATCCGCACCGTCCCAGCCGAATGCAAAGTCGCTGGTGCCATGCAGGCGCAGGTGATCGAGCCGCGCCAATGCGTCCTCCAAAGTGGGGCGATGACCGGGCGCCACCGGCCACATGACGAAATCACGCCTCTCTGCGGTCATGAACCATTCCGATTTGCGGTGGTAGAAGCGCGCATGGATGGTTTTGCGCATGAAGTGCTCAAGCGCCTGCGGGCTTTCCCAGACCGAAAGGTTGGCGATGGCGTTGGGTTCGCCCGGGACGGACAGATCGGTGGCGTTGTTGCCGTCTCCCGTCAGGCGCCAGACGAAGCCGTCGGTGCGCTCGGCCAGTGCGTTCACGGTGTCGAGGTTGTTCATAAAGTCGGCCATGCGCGGATGGTCGAGGGCAAAACGCGGATGGGCGATATTGAGTTCGCCCACATGGGCGCCGGCACCGGGAACAATCGCAGCATCCGTCATAAAGGCGTTCCGTTGTTGGCCGCGTGGCCGGGCGCGGTGCGCGGGCGCATGTCCTTGCCATTCCATGGCAGTATGGCGGAGCGGGACCTTGAGCGTTCCGCATTGAAATGGAATTTTATCGGAAATAAACCGCTCCGAACAACCAGCTATGCGAAGGGCAACTATGATTTGTTGCACTGCACGAAGGGTGAAGTGAGTTTTGGGTAACGGCGTGATCCTGGCGTGTGGAGAAGCCATTGTTGATCTTCTGCCTGAAGAGGCCGATGGCGAATTGATCTATCGTCCTGTGCTTGGCGGGTCGCTGTGCAATGTGGCGCTGTGCGTGGCGCGGCTTGGCGGGCAGGCGGGCTATTTGTGGGAGATTTCCACCGACAGGCTTGGCGCTATGGTGCGGGCCGCCCTTGATGCGGCCGGTGTGGATCGCACCGTTGCCGCACCGTCCGAACGCGCGACCCCTGTGGCGCTTGTGGACCTTTCTGGCCCTGAACCGCGTTACAACATTGCCGACCCTGACAGGGTGATGTGCGACACCCTGCCACCGCCTTTGCCTGGTGAGATTGGCTGTCTGGTGGTGGGTTCGGCCGTTCTGGCGTTGGAGCCGGTGGGCGAGGCCATTGAAAGACTGGCCGAAGCATGCGAGTGCGTGGCGATTGATTACAATGTTCGCCCGCCCAGCATCGCCGACCGCGACGTATATTGGGCAAGGCTCCGCCGCATCTCAGAGCGGGCCACGATTGTTAAGGCGAGCGTTGCGGACTTTGAGGCCCTTGGCCTGGATGATCCGCGCGCCATTATGCAGAGTTTTGTTAACCGGGGCGTGGGGCTGACCATTCTGACTGAAGCGAACGAGGGGGCCTCGGCATGGACCGCTGCCGGGACCGCGCGGGTGCCAAGCTCCGCGAAACACATTGTCGATACCGTCGGTGCGGGCGATGCGTTCATGGCGGGCGCATTGGTGCATTTGCAGCGTCACGGTGCACTCAACCGGGTGCAACTGGCCACGCACGATTGCGAATCGCTCGCCGGCTTGCTTGGATTTGCCCAGTCGGTTGCGGCGGTCACGTGCGGCCGGCGCGGTGCGGTGATGCCGTCATTGGCCGACCTGCCGCGCGGTTCGGTCTCCAACGCCGCGATGGAGGCTTGAGGGATGGGCATGGCCGGTGCTTGCACCCACGTCGCCCCCGCACGGTTGCGGCGGGCTGCCCAATGGCCTAACCCGGTGCAGCCCTTTTGGGTTTTGCGCGGCGGTGGCGTTCGCTCCGGTGCGCAAACTGCCTCTAGTCTCAATGGCGTCATCGGTCCTTTTGGCGTCATCTCCCCTTGTAATGTGATCGATCGGACGAGAGGATCGTGCGCATGACCGTGTCCGCGTCGAAGGTCGCTCTGGTGGGGTCGGCGTGCCGGCTCCCTGAAGCGCGCGGCCTCGATGAGTTCTGGCG
>JBCDCF010000395.1:0-4359 GCA_039182345.1 Pseudomonadota bacterium | reverse complement strand
GGGGACCGTCCAGTGCGCCGATAGGCCCCTGGCGTCACACCGAGCCGCCGCTTCCAGGTGCGGATTTGGTGGGCCTGATCACTGTATCCTGCGGCGCCATCACCTTGTGATGTCTGAACTGTTCGCAGGCTTTTCTGCAGACGCTCAAGATCAGCCAGTGGTTTGGGACCGACGCCCACGTGTCGATGGCACCACCGTTGCAATTGCCGGCGATTGATCTCGGCTGCTGCCGCCGCCCGCGCGACGGAGCCGCCGTCATGCAGAACTCTGTGCGCCGCAGCGAGGCGTCGACCTTCAGGGACGGGGGTGGTGGCGTCCAACCGCTCCATCAGCCAGCGGTCGAGCACCTTTGCCATCTGCGCCGGTTTCCACGCGGCGCACACCGCGCGCGAGAGGGCGTCGGCTGGCCCGTCGCCCATGATCGCGCCAAGATCAAGAAGTTGATGAACGCTGTCGGACCCTGTGTGCGGAAACAACCGAACGAGACCAGGAAGGGTTAGGATCGCCATCACGAAGTATGTGTCCTGCCAGGACTGCCAGAGGCGCGCCCGCGGTTGCAGCCCCAGCAGAGACACCGGCGGAATGAGCGTGCCGTCTTCACACGCGTTGGGCCGCCCGACATTGACGGAGAGCACCGCAAACGCACTGGCACTGGTGCGGATCGGTTGGCCAGCAAAGGCGCCCGGAATGTCCTCCACGAACCAATAGGCGTGGACCCATGGGGCAAGGTGAGGGGAGGGCGCCAGCGTCATAAACATGAGCGAGGACATTGTGCGCCCGGCCCCCCACCGCAACCGCGCCGTATTGCGCGACAAGGCCAACAGGATCCATTGCACTATGCTGTCGCTGGCGGCTTAATATCTTGACGGCATGGGGCCGATGGTGTCCGACGGAGGGGAACGGGCGGCGCAGCAGAGGAGGAGCCCATCGGCGCGGTGACCTCCCTATTTGTGCGCAAGGTGGTGGCGGCCGCAGATGGGTTTGACCGCGAGGCTTTGTTGCGCTCGGTTGGTCTTGATCCCGCGGGGGAGGCTGACGTCGGGCAGATGGTGGATGACACGGCCTACTACGGGCTGATGGAGCGCATCGCCCACGAGCTTGACGATGCCATCGATTTCCCCTTGCGCGTCGGCGGTTCCATGCGCTGCGACGACTATGGGGCGTTCGGCCTTGCCTGGAAGACAGCGCCCACTTTGCGCGATTCTTTCCTGCGGGCGACGCGATACTGGCGCTTGCTGACCAGCGTCTCCGAATACGAGATTCGGGACGATGGGTCTGACACGTGGTTCGTGCTTCACCGCGCCGGGGAGAGGCGGCTCGGCCTGCGTCTGTCGAACGAGGCAACTTTGGCGAGCGTGATGACCATCATGCGCGAGGTGGCCACAGGGCCTGTGGCTCCCGTCGAGGTGCACTGCCGCCACCGTGCGCCGCCCTCCACGACCGCCCACGAGGCTTGGTTCGGCTGCCCGATGCGTTTCGGCTCCGACTACGATGCGATCCTCATGCCAGCGGCCATGCTCTCCCGCCCGAACCGACTGGCGGACGAAGGCTTGACGCGCTTCCTCATACGCCACCTTGACGATGCGCTCGCGCGCGTCGAGGCCGCCATCACCTTGCGTCAGCGTGTGCGCGATGCCATCGCCACCTCCCTCAGCGCCGGCGTTCCACGCATGGCCGTGGTGGCGCGGCGCATGGGCATGAGCGAGCGTACACTCCAGCGCCGGTTGGGTGAGGAAGGCCTTTCGTTCCAGGAAATTGTGGAAGGGGCGCGGCGCGAACTGGCCGAGGGCCTTCTCAGCCATAGCGACTATGCGTTGGCTGAAATCGGCTTCCTCACAGGCTTTTCTGAACAAAGTGCCTTCACCCGTGCCTTCAAGCGCTGGTGCGCGACGACGCCCGCGGCCTATCGCGCCGCACATCGCCCCGGCTGACAGTCTCTGCAGTGTTGGCGCGCGCGGCCAATGCTCTGGCGTCGCCGGTCAATCAAGGTCAGACCCTGCCGGTTCATAGGTCATCTGAGCTTCTCACCAACTTGGAGACCTTGGATGTTCATGCAGCACACACCGTCCCGGCCGATCCTTGTCATCGGTGCCACCGGCAAGACAGGCTCGCGGATCGCCAACCGGCTGGAGGCGAAGGGCGTGCCTGTCCGCCACGGTTCGCGCCGCGCGCCCCTCCCGTTCGATTGGGAAGATGAGGCGACGTGGGGTCCGGCGCTGAAAGGCGTTGCGGCCGCCTACGTGTCTTATTTCCCGGACCTTGCCTTTCCCGGCGCGGTGGACAAGGTCTCGGCGCTGTGCGCGGCGGCCAAACAGGCGGGCGTGGAGAGGCTCGTCCTCCTGTCCGGCCGCGGCGAGCACCACGCCCGTTTGGGGGAAGAGGCCGTGCGGGCGTCCGGTATACCTTTCACGCTGGTGCGGGCGGCCTGGTTTGCGCAGAACTTTTCCGAGGGCTACCTGCGCGACCCCATTCTGGCCGGTTGCCTTCCCATGCCAGGCGGCGATGTGGTTGAGCCCATCATCGATGTCGAGGATATTGCCGACGTTGCGACGGCTGCATTGACGCAAGACGGTCACGAAGGCGCGCTCTACGAGGTCACAGGGCCACGGTTGATGACCTTTGCGCAGATGGCCGAGGCCCTTGGCGCGGCAACGGGGCGACCGGTGCGCTATGAGCCCATCACGTTTGAGGCATTCCACGGGGGCCTTGCCGACGTTGCCGGCGACTTTGTTGCCGACGTCTTCACTGCCATCGCCCGCGAGACGCTGGACGGGCGCAATGCGCACATCACCGATGGTGTGCAACGGGCCATCGGTCGACCGCCCCGCGATTTTGTCACCTTCGCGCGGGAGGCGGCGGCCAGCGGAGCATGGGCGGCCGAACCGGCCTTGTGAGGCTTCCCGACGTGTGCCGATGCGCCTCGATCAGTCGTAGGCCATCGGCTCAATCATCGTCCTTCGGCGACGGTCCGCCTGGGTCAATGTGGCCAGGCGGATGTCGCCGAAGCCGCGGACCGTTTCCACGCGGGCCGACGACACGTGGAAGTCGTCCACCACGTCGCCGAAAAGCTCCTCGCCGATGGTGATCTCCATCGGATCGCTGAGGGCTTGCAGGCGGGCCGCCCGGTTCACGGCGGGGCCGAAGATGTCGTAGACGTATTTCTGCACTCCGACCACGGACCCGACCACCGACCCCGAGGCAATTCCGATGCGGGCCTTCCACACATGCTGGTGGGTTTGGTTGCGCCGCTCCAGGTAGCGCATCATCTTGACGGCGCACTTGGCAACGGCGCGGCCGTGGTCGGGGTTCGGGTTGGGAAGGCCCGATACGGCAAGATAGGCATCGCCGATGGTCTTGATGCGCTCGCACCCTTCGAGCTCGGCAATTCTGTCAAACGCCGTGAAGATGTCGTTCAACTCAGCCACCGTCACGGTCGGGTCGGCGGCAGCCGCCATCTCCGTGAAGCCGACAAAGTCGAGCATGATCACCGACACGGGCTCAAACAGCTTCGGTGCCACAAAGCCGAAGGTCTTGTACTCTTCGTAGACAGAGCGCGGCATGATGTTGAGGAGGAGCTTTTCCACCTGGGACTTTTCGAGCTCCAACGCTCTGGCCTTGCGCTCCACCATGGCCGAATAGGCATCGATCATCGCTTCGGTTTGCTTCAACCGCGAGATGTTCTGGCACTCGACGATTTGGACAGGCACGCCATCGTGGGTGACGCCACGCACGGTCACCGCAATCACCAGTTCGCGCCGCTTGCGTTTGACGGTGGCCTCGAAGGCGACGGCCTCCTCGCCGTCGATGGTGACGGATGAGAGGCCGGGGATCACGTCCGCTGCGACCGCCCCTGGCATTGCCCCTTCGAACCACTCGGCGAAGGCGGGGTTGGCGAAACTGATGGTCCCGCTTTCAGGCTCGATCAGGGCAACACCGGAGCCGATGGCCTTCAACAGCTCGGTGCTGATGATGGCATTCACACCCCGCCCCCCTCATCGACAATCAAGGACCGGCGGGCTTCGATGGCGCCCAGCACCTTGGCGCGGTCGGCCGGTGTAAATCCTGCCGCCTCAAGGGTCGCCGACAACAGCGTGACCAGTTCGTCAAACTCGTCGTGGCGCACGTGCAGGTGTCGGTGGGCGCGGGCCAGACGCTCATCGCTGATGTCGGCGGGTCCCCCCGTCAGCGCAGCGATGAACTTGGTCTGGTGATCGATGAGGCGCACCATGTCGATGCCGTCGAAGTGCCCGCCCACCAGGTCGTTGTCGAGGACACGTTCGTAAAAATCCATCACGATCGAGCGGATTTTGGCAAAGCCACCATAGCGCGCAAACAGTGTGTCGGCGCCGCCATGGGGCG
>JBCDCF010000394.1:0-4359 GCA_039182345.1 Pseudomonadota bacterium | reverse complement strand
TCGTCAAGGAAGGCGACAAGGTCTGGGTCAAGCTCATGGGCTTTGACGAGCGCGGCAAGGTGCGCCTGTCCATGAAGGTGGTGAACCAGGAAACCGGCGAAGAAATGAAGCCGGAAGCGGCCTGATCCACTTGATGTTGAGGGGCGTTCAGCGCCCCTCGATCACCCCTGAGCGTGGTCAGACCACCTTCGTCATGGTGAAGGTCTGGCCTGCTGAGGGCGTGCACGAGAGCTGCGTGCGGTTCAAGAATGTGCAGCGCGCCGACCGTGCCTCGTTGGCGGCAATGGATGTCCACGACAGGGCCACACCGCCATCGGCGCGCTGGTAGCGGCCATCGGCCACCACGGTCTCACCCGTGCCGGTCAGGCGCGAGCTGAACGCGCCATCGCGAAACGTTGCCACAAAAACCCCGTCGTCGGATGCCCAATTGCCATCGAGGCGAGGGCCGCCGATCCCTGCTGACTGGCACCCTGCCAGAGCGATTGAAGCTACCATAACGACGAAGACGCCAAGCTTACCCATGGCCCCGGTCCTCCCCAGACGATCCCGTTCCAGCCTTTGAGGCTGCAATCAAAGGGGGTGAGTGGCAAGCGGGCCACCCCAACAATGCCCGCCCGTGGCCTGCGATTTGTGTGGGCAATGGGGAGAACGGGCAACGGTCTGCCCGCCGGCCCAACGCATTTACGAGGCAGGTTGAGGGCAGGCGACGCCGCGGCCCTTGGGCACTAGGTGCACCACCTTGTAGCCATCGCGCTTTAACGCCGCGAGGAAGCCTGGCAGCATGGACGCCGTGCGCGCATGAATGTCGTGGAAGAGGATCACCCCACGCCCCCGCCGCCGCAGCTTGGCAAGGGTCCGCGCCCGCACCCTCGCAGGGGAGGTGCGCAAGTAGTCCTTAGAATCGATGTCCACATCCAGAACCACCACGCCGCGCCGTGCGAGGGAGCGGCGGAGCGCCCGCGTATCGGCAAGGTAGGGGAAGCGGAAGAACGGGGCGGCCTGATAGCCTGAACCGGACAGCGCCTTCGCCACAGAGCGATCGCCGACAGCGATCTCCTTTTGGGCGGCGCGTGTGCTCATGCGGGCAAGGTTGGGGTGACGCTGAGTGTGCGTGCCGATGGTATGGCCGCGCCGCGCCACCTTGCGCACCTTGGCAGGATAAGCGCTGGCCATCCGCCCCACCACAAGGAAGGTGGCTTTGACGCCGTAGCTGTCGAGGGTGTCCAGAATCCTGTCGGTGGGGCCAGGCCGTGGGCCATCGTCGAAGGTGAGGACCACCTCGCGCCGGCCGAGCTTGATGTCCGAGATGGAGTCCACCTCGATGGTGCGGCCTGCCAGGGCACCTGTGCCTGCCACCGTCGACGGTCCGCATGTGCGCACGCTGGGCGCTTGTGTGGACCGGCGTGCAGGCGGCGGCGCCTCTTGCTGCGGTGCGCGGATGGTGGGGCCCTGGTGGGCGGCAAGCGCGAGCGTTTGCGTCGACTGAGGTGCGCTGGATTGGCAGCCCGCGATCACAGCCGCCGCAAGGGCAAGCAGCCCCATCCTCAATGCGATCATCGCGTCAGCCTTCCTGGCACTGTCCGTCGCCGGTATCCTTAACGCTTATGGTTAACGGACCCTTGCCGTGACTATGCCTGCAAAGCCACACCTGTGCCTTGTATCGGGCGAGACAGTGTCAGAGCGATGGCGGGTTATGTGCGTAGGGGCGCTGCTTCCTGTCACGGGCGAGGAAGGTGTCGATGGCTTCGCGATACTGTGCCGTCACGTCCGCATCGTCCCAGCCGTTCAGCAGCATTGTGCGGCGCGTCTTATCGAGGTGGAACGGCACGGCAAGGTTTGCCGCACGCACCTCCAAAGCCTCAAGATCCACAGTGACGTGGTGGGTTGGGTCGGCTTTGACGGCCTCAGCGAGCTTGGCCAAAGACGCCGCCTCCACCGCCGCGGGGACGAGGCCGTTGCGCACAGCATTGGCCGCAAAGATTTCCCCGAAGCTTGAGGCGATGACCGCCTTGAAGCCTGCATCCACCACAGCGTAAACCGCTGCTTCGCGGGACGATCCGCCGCCGAAATTGCGCCCTGCGATCAGCACGACGGCGCCTTCGTGGTCGGGATGATCCACAACATTTTCCCGTGGCGCGCCGTCCTCGTCAAAGCGAAGGTCGTGCAGGAAGGCGTCGCCATATCCTTCCTTGCGGCGACGCTTCATGAAGCGGGCGGCGCAGAGCTGGTCGGTATCCACATTGTCCCGGCACAAGGGCGCGGCTTTGCCGGTAACGATGGTAAGGCCCGCCATCAGCGCCCCTCCAGCAACGGCCGCACATCGGTGATGGTGCCGGCAACGGCTGCGGCGGCCACCATGGCAGGGCTCATCAGGTGGGTGCGCACACCGCGCCCCTGACGGCCGCGAAAATTGCGGTTGGTGGTGGAGGCGACACGCTCCCCAGGCGCGCCGCGATCGCCGTTCATGCCGACGCACATGGAACAGCCGGACGCCACCCACTCAAGCCCGGCATCTGTGAACACGGTGTGGAGGCCTTCCGCCTCTGCCGCAGCCTTCACCTGTGTGGAGCCTGGGGAGACGAGGCCAGGGACCTTGGCCTGCCTGCCGCGTAGAACCTTTGCCGCCATGCGCAGATCGTCGAGCCGCGCGTTGGTACACGAGCCGATGAACACCTTGTCGATGCCGAGCCCATCAAGGGCCGTGCCTGGCGACAAATCCATGTAGTCGAGCGCCTGGCGCACATGGGGGGCGCGGTCCTCGCTGTCCTCTGGCGAGGGCACGTGGCCTGTGACAGGGACGGCGTCCTCAGGGCTTGTCCCCCAGGTGACGGCGGGGGCAATCTCCGACGCATGGAGCCGCACCTCTTTGTCGAAGACGGCGTCAGCGTCGCTCCTGAGGGAAAGCCACTCTTCGGCCGCCCGCTCGAACGCGTCGCCTTTGGGGGCGAACGGGCGGTCCTTCACGTAGGCAAGGGTCACCTTGTCCGGGGCGACCATGCCGCAACGGCCGCCGGCCTCGATGGTCATGTTGCAGACCGTCATGCGCCCTTCCATGGAAAGGGCCGTGATGGCGCTTCCCGCATACTCCACAGCGTGGCCCGCGGCCCCGTCGGCGCCGATGGTGGCGATGATGGTGAGGATGACGTCCTTCGCGCTCACCGCCTCGCCAAGCTGGCCCTCCACGGTAACGCGCATGCGCTTGGGTTTTGCCTGCCACAGGGACTGCGTCATCAGAACGTGGCTGACCTCCGTCGCGCCGATCCCGAACGCGTAGGCGCCGAACGCACCCTGGGTCGCTGTGTGACTGTCGCCGCACACAATGAGTAAGCCTGGCAGCGCGAGCCCTTGCTCAGGCCCCACCACGTGGACGATGCCTTGGCGCGGGTCATCAAGGCCGAACAGGCCGATGCCGTGCTTTTCACAGTTGTCGGTGAGGTCGTCCACCATGCGGCGGATGGTGGGGTCGGAAATCCCGGCCTCACGGCGCGTCGGCACGTAGTGGTCGGCAATGCCGAAGGTGAGATCAGGCCGGGCGACGCCGGCCCCGCGCGCCTCCACCTTGTCGAAGGCGTGAAAGCTTCCCTCGTGAACGAAGTGGCGGTCCACATAAAGGAGGGCGTCCGCCTCCCGCTCCGCCACCACGTGGCTGGCCCAGAGTTTGTCGAAGAGCGTTTGAGCCATGATGCCGTGCTGTGGACGAAGAAGGGCTGTGACGTAACATGTGGCGGCACACCGCGCGGGGCAACGCGCGGGCCTGGCGAGCGGCCAGTAAGGGCGCCAAAGCGGAGGCACAGTTTGGCTGACATCACCCCAAGGGTCGTTGAGGGCGCGCCGCCTCTGACAGCGTCGGTGGAAGTGTTGATCCTCGGCGCGGGGGCATGTGGGCTGACGGCCGCCCTTGCCACGGAAGGCGCCGACGTTCTTGTGGCCGAAAGGGATGCTGTGCCCTCAGGCTCCACGGCGCTGTCGGCGGGCCTGATTCCAGCGGCGGGCACACGCTGGCAGACCGAGGCGGGGGTGGAGGACAGTGCCGCCCGTCTTGCCGAAGACATCCGCGCCAAGAGCAAAGGCACAAGCGACGCCGTCCTGACAGAGGCTGCGGCCGCTGCCGCCGGACCCGCCGTCACCTGGCTTGGCGAGTGTCATGGCCTGCCGTTCGAGCTTGTGGATGGGTTCGTCTACCCGGGCCACACCGCCCGGCGCATGCACGCCATGCCAGAGCGCACAGGCCAGGCGCTGATCGACAGGCTGCGCACCGCTGCGGAAGGAGCGGGCGTGATGATCCTCACCCACGCAAGGGCACACACCCTTTACGTGGAGGATGGGAGGGCGGTAGCCGTCGGCCTCACCCGTCCCGAC
>JBCDCF010000393.1:0-4361 GCA_039182345.1 Pseudomonadota bacterium | reverse complement strand
TCGGCCGCGGACTGGACGACAATGCGCACCATTTCCACGGGGATCGCAAAGCCGATGCCGTTGGAGCCGCCCGAGCGGGAGTAGATGGCCGTGTTGATCCCCACCAGACGGCCGGACATGTCAATCAGCGCGCCGCCTGAATTGCCGGGGTTGATGGCCGCATCGGTCTGAATGAAGAAGCGATAGTCGGCAACGCCCACCTGCGTGCGGGCAACGGCAGAGACAATGCCCTGCGTCACCGTCTGACCGACACCGAACGGGTTGCCGATGGCAAGCACCAGGTCCCCCACATCCAACCCATCGGCGCTGCCGAACTGAAGGGACGGGAAGGACTGGTCCGATTCAATCTTCAAGATCGCAAGGTCGGTCCGCTCATCCTTCAAAAGGAGGTTTGCCGCATACTCACGCCTGTCATTCAGCGAGACGCGGATTTCCCGTGCGCCGCGAATCACATGGGCGTTGGTGACGACAAGGCCCGAGGGATCCACAATCACGCCAGAGCCGAGCGCCGATGCCATCGGCGAATTGCGCCGGCCTCCGCGGCCGAAAAAGTGCCGCATGATGGGGTCGTCGACGAAGGGGGAGCGTGTGTTGCGGCGCCGCGCGGTGTGGATGTTGACCACCGCAGGCGCGGCCTGGCGCACCACAGGCGCAAAGGACAAGGTGATTTCGGCCGCCGATGAGGGGACGGCCACCACCCGCTCCTCTGCGCTGGCGCTGCCGGCAAACAGGAGGCTGACGCCACACAAAAGGGCGAAGAAGGCGCCGGACAGGAAGACTGGCATAGGGGTACATCGGGTCCATGAGAGCATGGCGCAAAAATGGGCCATGGCGCACCCATGAGCAAGCGCGAACACGGCCGCTCACCGATGTGTGGTCGCAGCGCACACAGGCCTGTGCAAAGACCCAACGCGCTCACACGCCCTTTTGCGCGGACCGCAACACCGCCTGCCTACGCCCCAAACTACCAGTGCGACAATGGGACCGGTCAGCGGCTGGACCTGGCGCTCAAGGCCGTTGGCGTCGCGCCAATCACCATCCGGCGCGCCGGAGCGTGTCAGTTCGGTCTTTGCGCCGGGCGCGTCTGGGCGCACCGAAAAAGGGGGCGCACGGGCAAGCGGGCACGCCGGTGGTGTTGTTGTGGCGTGGGCCGTCCGGTTGGCGCTGACCGTTCGTCGCACGGCCAGCACCGGGCAAGGGACGTTTAGCTGGGGGGCAGTTCGCCGTGCATGACGGCCATGGTGTGCATGCTTTGCTGTTCGCAGTGGAGCATGGCCTCCTCCCGCGCCACTTCCAGAAGGTAGGCGAGGAAGCCAAGGCCTGCACGGTCGGCAAGGCCTGCGAGCTCAATGCACATGCGCTCCACATACTGGGCGGCGTCACCTGTGGCGACAATGACGGAATCGATCGGCTGGATTTCCGCAGGCTGATCCATACGCTCTTGGATGCTCATGACGTCCTCATCTTCGTTACTGACGACCCGCCGAAACGGGGACTACGGCGTTGCTGCCGGGCTGTGGAACGATTGATGACCTGCCGAGCTTTCCCCAACCTTGTGTTGCGCGCCTGACGCTGGAACGGCGATGAAAAAAGTGACCGTCAGGGGCCAGAAGCGCCCCGAAGTGTCACACCAGCCTTTGCCATTGGGACCCTGCGCCTCTATGTGCGGTCCGGCAACCGCGCGAGGCACCGCACCTATGAACGTCGTCGTCGTTGAGTCCCCGGCCAAGGCGAAAACGATCAACAAGTACCTTGGCAGCGCCTATCAGGTGGTGGCCTCGTACGGGCACGTGCGCGACTTGCCGCCCAAGGACGGGTCGGTGGACCCCGACAAAGACTTCGAGATGTTGTGGCAGGTGGACGCGAAATCCCAGAAGCGTCTCAACGAGCTTGCCCGTGCGGTGAAGGGCGCCGACCGCCTGATCCTCGCCACCGACCCCGACCGCGAGGGGGAGGCGATCTCCTGGCACGTCCTTCAGGTGCTGAAAGAGAAAAAGGCCCTGAAGAGCCAGCCTGTGGAGCGCGTGGTTTTCAACGCCATCACCAAGAAGGCGGTGTTGGATGCGATGGCCCAGCCCCGCGCCATCGAAGCCGACCTTGTGGACGCCTACCGCGCCCGCCGCGCGCTGGACTATCTTGTGGGCTTCAATCTGTCGCCTGTTCTGTGGCGCAAATTGCCGGGGGCGCGCTCGGCAGGGCGCGTCCAGTCGGTCGCCCTGCGTCTTGTGTGCGACAGGGAGAGCGAGATCGAGCGCTTCGTCGCCCAGGAATACTGGTCGGTGATTGCAACGCTCCACACCCCCTCGGGCGATGCGTTCGAGGCACGGGTCGCCGTCCTCGACGGCAAGAAGCTGGATCGTTTGGGGATCAAGACCGAGGCTGACGCGAAGGCCATCGTCGCCCACCTGGAGGCGGCCGATTTCGGCGTCGTCTCGGTGGAGGCAAAGCCGCAAAAGCGCAATCCTCAACCGCCCTTCACAACGTCCACCATGCAGCAGGAAGCCTCGCGCAAGCTGGGCTTTTCCTCAGCGCGCACCATGCAGGTGGCCCAAAAGCTCTACGAGGGCATCGACCTTGGCGGGGAGACCGTCGGCCTCATCACCTATATGCGCACCGATGCCGTGCAGATGGCGGCTGAAGGGATCGAGTCCGTCCGCGCCATCATCGGCTCGCGCTACGGGTCGTCGTACCTGCCGCAAAAGCCGCGCCACTATTCCACCAAGGCGAAGAACGCGCAGGAGGCCCACGAGGCGATCCGCCCGACGGATGTGTCGCGCCTTCCCAAGGACATGGCCTCACGCCTCAGCGACGATGAGGCGCGCCTTTACGACCTCATCTGGAAGCGCGCCGTGTCGAGCCAGATGGAATCGGCTGAGTTCGAACGCACCGTGGTGGAGATCGACGCCAAGAAGGGCGGCGACACCATCGGCCTTCGTGCCAACGGGTCGGTCATGCGCTTCGACGGCTTCCTGTCGGTCTATCAGGAAGGAGTGGACGACAGCGATGACGAGGAGGACGGGCGCCTCCCAAAGATGGCCGCCGGCGAGAGGCTGACGCGCGAGGCCATCAAGCCCTCCCAGCACTTTACGGAGCCGCCGCCCCGCTTCACCGAGGCCACCCTCATCAAGAAGATGGAAGAGCTTGGCATCGGCCGGCCCTCCACCTACACGGCCACCCTCTCCACCCTGCGCGACCGCGACTATGTCACGCTGGACAAGAAGCGGCTCATCCCAGGGTCCAAGGGGCGGATCGTGACGGCGTTCCTGGAAAGCTTCTTCCAGCGCTATGTGGAGTACGGCTTCACAGCCGACCTTGAGGAAAAGCTGGACGCCATCTCCGACGGTCAGCTCGACTGGCGGGCGGTGCTGCGCGAGTTCTGGAACGACTTTTCCGGCCAGATCGGCAACGTCATGGAGGTGCGCACCGCACAGGTCCTCGACGCGCTGAACGAGGAGCTCGCCCCCCTCATCTTCCCGCCCAAGGAGGACGGCAGCGACCCGCGCGGTTGCCCCAACTGCGGCGACGGCCGGCTGAGCCTCAAGAACGGCCGTTATGGCGCCTTCATCGGTTGCTCCAACTATCCCGACTGCAACTTCACCCGTCAGCTGGGCGACGATCCCAACGCCGAGCAGACCTCCGATGGGCCCGTCGTCCTCGGCAACCACCCTGTGACAGGGGCTGAGGTGTCGCTGCGCACAGGCCGCTTCGGCCCTTACGTGCAGATGGAGACCGACGAGAAGCCCAAGCGCTCCTCCCTTCCCAAAGGCTGGGCGCCTGACGAAATCACCCTTGAGAAGGCGGTGATGCTGATCGACCTGCCGCGCACGGTGGGCGAACACCCTGAAAGCCGCGCCCCCATCCAGGCGGGCCTCGGGCGCTACGGCCCCTTCCTTCTGCACGAAGGCAAATACACCAAGCTTGAGACCATCGAGGACGTGTTCGAGGTGGGCCTCAACCGCGCCGTAACGCTGATTGCCGAGCGCAAGGACGGCCGCGGCTTCGGCAACACGCCTGCAGCGCTGAAGACGCTGGGCGACCATCCTGACGGCGGCGTCATCAGTGTGCGCGAGGGTCGCTACGGCCCCTACGTTAACCACGGCAAGGTCAACGCAACGCTGCCCAAAGGCACCGATCCGCAGACGATCACCCTTGAGGCGGCGCTCGAACTGATTGCCGCAAAGGCTGCCAAAGGCGGGTCGGGCAAGGCCAAGTCGTCCGCCAAGTCAAAGGCCGGCACAAAGGCTAAGTCAGGCGCAAAGACCAAGACAGCCGCCAAAACCAAGACCACCAAGTCGAGCGGCACCGGGTCTGCCACGAAGAAGAAAGCCGCCGCCCAAAAGGCCACGCAGGCAGAGCGTCGC
>JBCDCF010000392.1:0-4362 GCA_039182345.1 Pseudomonadota bacterium | reverse complement strand
TCTTCTCCGTCGCCGAAGAGGTGGGGATCGGCGGCGCATCGGTGCTGACGGACGACATTGCCTCCCTCATCACCGTCGACAATGGCACCACGGCCCCAGGCCAGGCGTCTTCGGAGTTCGGCGTCACCATCGCCATGGCCGACCAGGCGGGTCCTTTCGACTGGCACTTGACCCAAAAGCTCCTGCGTCTTTGTGATGAAAACGACATCCGCTTCCAAAAGGACATTTTCCGCTACTACCGCTCAGACAGCGCCGCGGCCCTTCAAGCGGGCTACGACGTGCGCACGGCACTTGTGGCGTTCGGCGTTGATTCCTCCCACGGGTATGAGCGCATCCACCTTCACGCCCTGCGCTCCATTGCCGAATTGTTGACCGCCTACGCCGTCAGCCCTGTTGAGATTGCACGCGACAGGGAGATGATGGGGTCCATCGCAGGCTTCCCCTCACAGCCGATGGAAGATGCCGACGTCTTCCCAGGCACCGACAAGCCAACCCTTTGACAGCCCTTCTCCACCACGCGGGGCAACAGGGCTGCGGCTTTTGACACGTTTGGATTTGATGGTGGCTGACCCAAGGCACCTACGCTGATGCAGATGATTGAGACCAACGAGGCCCTCACCGCCCTTTGTGAACGCCTGGCGACGGAAGAGTTCATCACCGTCGACACAGAGTTCATGCGCGAGACGACGTTCTGGCCAAAACTGTGCCTGGTTCAGATCGCAAGCAAGGATGAGGCGGCCATCATCGACCCCCTCGCAAACGGTCTGTCGCTGGACCCTTTGTGGGCGCTGATGAACAATGCGCCGTGCCTGAAAGTGTTTCACGCTGCACGGCAAGACATTGAGATCGTGCACCATTTGTCGGGCCATGTGCCGAGCCCCATCTTCGACACCCAGGTGGCGGCCATGGTGTGCGGCTTCGGCGACAGCGTTGCCTACGACCAGATCGTGCGCAAGGTGACAGGGCACACGGTCGACAAGTCCTCCCGTTTCACCAACTGGGCCGAGCGCCCCTTGTCCGCCGCCCAGCTGGACTACGCGCTCGCCGACGTGACGCACCTTCGCGACGTCTACGCTCACCTGCGCGAACAGCTTGAAAAGAAAGGCCGTGCGGAGTGGGTTGCCGAAGAAATGGCCCTCCTCGCCTCCCCCACCACCTACGATCTGCGCCCCGAGGATGCGTGGAAGCGCTTGAAGGCACGGGCGCGCCATCCGTCCGAGCTCGCCGTCCTTCAGGAGCTTGCCGCCCTTCGCGAGCGTGAGGCGCGCGAGAGGGACGTGCCGCGCAACCGCGTCCTCAAGGACGATGCCATCTACGAGATTGCCCTTCAGCGGCCCAAGACGCCCGAAGCGCTGTCTCGGCTGCGAGCGGTCGGCAAAGGGTTCGAGCGTTCGCGCCTCGGCCAGACGGCTGTCGGCATCGTCAATGATGTGTTGGCGCGCCCTCCCGAAGAGTGGCCGTCCATCGACCGCAAGAAGCCGTCCATTGAAGGGGCGAGCGCTGCGGTGGACCTTATGAAGGTGCTGTTGAAACTGACAGCGGAGGCCCATGGCGTCGCCCCCAAGGTGATTGCCACCGTGGACGACCTTGAGGCCATTGTCTCAGGCCAGGACACGTCGGCACTCACCGGCTGGCGGCACACGGTGTTCGGCGAGACGGCCATCAAGCTGCGCGAGGGTGAGATTGCCATTTGCTTTGATGGCCGCGGTCTCCGCACCATCGATTGCGAACGACCGGTCAATCCGCAGCCGGCCCCCTCACGACCGCGCCGCCGCCGCCGCAAGTCCCGCAACGGCGCCCAAGATACCGGCCTCGCCGGCGAGACCGTCGACACCAGCGCGCCGGCACAAGAGCCCCCCAAGGACGCTTCGGCCGGCGAGACCTAGGCCGCTTTGGGCGTGCGCGGCGGTCCGTTGGTCCTGATAGAGCTTCGATAGGGTCGCTGAGCGGTGACCGCTGTCTCGGGGGCTTGGCGAGCCCCCTCAGCCATCCCGCAAACGGCGATCAATCAAGATTGTTCAGGATCGGCTCCATGATCGTGAACATCTCCTCGATCTGGGCCTCGCTGACAATGAGCGGCGGCGCGAAGGCGATGATATCGCCTGTGACACGCACCATCAGACCCGCCTCGAAGGCGTGGGAGATGACCTCAAGTCCCCGCGCACCCGGTTCGCCGGGACGCGGCGCCAGCTCAATGGCCCCCACAAGGCCGAGATTGCGAATGTCGATGACATTCTTGCAGTCGCGAAGGGCGTGGATGCGCTCTTCCCACAACGGCGCAAGGGCAGCGGCTCGCACGAAAAGCTGCTCCTCCTCGTAGGTGTCGAGGGTGGCAAGGGCGGCCGCACACGCCAGAGGGTGGCCCGAATAGGTGTACCCGTGGAAGAGCTCGATGGGCGCCTCCGCATTGTCGAGCACGGTCTGGTAGATGGCCTCCGACACGATGGTTGCCCCCATGGGAACGGTGGCGTTGGTGAGCCCTTTGGCCACCGTCATGATGTCAGGCACGACGCCGAAATAGTCCGCCGCGCAGGTGGTGCCGAGGCGGCCGAACGCGGTGATCACCTCATCGAAAATGAGGAGGATGCAGTGCCGATCGCAGATGGCGCGCAGGCGATCAAGGTATCCGCTGGGGGGCAGGAGAACGCCTGTGGAGCCTGCCATCGGCTCCACGATCACCGCTGCGATGGTGTCGCCATGGAGTTGAACGAGGCGCTCCAGATCGTCCGCCAACTCACCGCCATTGGGCGGGCAGCCGCGGCTGAAGGCGTTTTCCGGAAGGTGCGTGTGACGGATGTGGTCCACCGGCGAGAGGGCGGCGCCGAAGCTTGCCTTGTTCTTCATGATGCCGCCGACGGCCGTGCCGCCGAAGCCGCAGCCATGGTAGCCGCGCTCGCGCCCCACAAGGCGGTTGCGGTGTCCTTGCCCCCGTGCGCGCTGGTAGGCGAGCGCGATCTTCAACGCGCTGTCCACAGCCTCGGAGCCGGAGTTGCTGTAAAAGACGTGGTCGAGCCCTGCCGGGAAAAGCTGCGTCAGGCGGCTTGCAAGGGTGAAGGCCTTGGGATGGGCGTAGTGGAAGTTGGGCGCGAAATCCAATTCCGCCACCTGGCGCTGGATGGCGTCCACAATGCGGGGCCGTGCGTGGCCTGCGTTGACGCACCACAGGGCCGACGTACCGTCCAAAATCTTGCGGCCATCGTCCGCGATGTAATGCATGTCCTTGGCCGAGACGAGCATGCGCGGCGCCGACTTGAAGGTTCTGTTGGGCGTAAACGGCAACCAGAAGCTTGAAAGGTCGTTCGGGCGGTTCAGCGGCGCATCCATGGCGGGCTCCGTCGGCGTTCGGGAATGGTTTTGGTTCTAAGGCAAGGGATGGGCTGGTGTACACACCGTGTTTGGCATGGCAGCCCCCTACCCGCACAGGTCCGGGGGCGGCCGGTGTGGCGCCTCGTGCGACGCCATGGTCTCACCTAGAAGCCTTTTCGGCGTCGGCGCGGGCCGCTATTGACGCGCCATCGTCGGTGGAGCGGGCGAAACGGGTTGGGAGGGTGACATGAACATGCGCTTGCGCAAGCTCATCGGCACGGTGATCACCGTGGTGTTCTTGGTGATCTATTCGTTCATGGCCATGCTTCTGGCTGTGCGCCTTTTGCCTGGCACCAGCGGGCTGGTCCAATTGGCCTACTATTCCGTGGCTGGCTTGTTGTGGGTGGTGCCTGTGGGCGCGCTGATCTCGTGGATGCAGCGCCCCTGAGGCAGAGGAATGCGCTAGGCGGCCAGTGATGGCCCTGCAACGGGCGCCTCACCCCTTCCCTTGTGCGCGCCCTGTGTGCGCATGACAGCCCACATCATAAGATGGCTGAGGAGCGCGAGTGTGCCGAGCGCTGCCATGACCCTTGCAAACAGGAGGGCCATGCCGCCGGACGCTTCGCTGGCGATGCGCAAACGCTCCCTCAAGCCATCGGCGGCAAACCCCTGACGGATGCTGTCAGCCACCAGGTGGGCTGCGGGAAGATCGTAGGCGGCGACCACGATGCGCACCCTGTTCTTGGCGATGGTCTCAACCGATACCGCGCTGAGGGCGGCGCCCTCCAGATGGCCCGTTCCGTCCCCGAACCCAAAAATGCGCGACACCAGAGCGTTGACCCGTTCCGCGCCCAAACGATCCACCGTTTTTGCCAAAGCGTTTGCGACGGCGGGGGTGTCGAGGTCGGGCGTGAAGGGGGTTTGGACGAAAAGGTCCAGCTGGGCGAGCGGGCGTGCGCTTGGGTGGAGCAGCGCAAGGCCGGCCGCCACAAACGCGATGACGGCGATGGCTGGCGCAATCCGACGGGTCATGACGGCCACCTTGGTGAAAGCTGT
>JBCDCF010000391.1:0-4363 GCA_039182345.1 Pseudomonadota bacterium | reverse complement strand
GTTGACCCTCAGCGGGACTTGGGGACCAGGGGCGCTTTCAGAGCATCCTCCAGCCGGACGGTGGCAGAGCCGCGCTTGGCGGGCTTTTGCTGGCTGGCATCAGGCGCCCAGCCGGACAGGAAGGCGAAGGAGAATGTGGCCCGCAGCCGCCCGTCGGGGTCACTGTGCCGCTCGGCATAAAGGTCTGACGCTTTCTCAAACAGGCGCCGGCGTCCTGGGCTGCGGCTTGCAAGGATCCCCCTCACGCCCATGTGGCCGAGATCCTGGAAGAGGCTCAAGAGGGTCTTGTAGCGCACGGTGATGGTGAGCGCGTCCGCCACAGGCAGGGCAAAGCCTGCGCGCGACACCGCATCGCCCCAGCGGCGCACATCGGCAAAGGGGGCAACGCGCAGGCCCGCACCTGCCCCCGTCTGCGCATCCGCCTCCAACATCACTTCGGTCAGCTCCGCCAGCGTGCCTGAGCAAAGTGCCGCGCCTAAAAACAGGCCGTCAGGCCGTAAGGTGCCGCGCAGTTGGGTCAGCATCGCCACAGGATCGTTGGACAGGTGCAGGTGGTTGATGGACACCGTGAGCCCGACGGCACGGAAGACTGGCATCGCCTCATCGGCCACCACCATGCCCATGGGCCCGAAGGGCGGAGTGAGCGTGGTCCACCGCACCGGCGCTGCCGCCCAGGCCGCTTCGATGGCCGGCGTCAAAGGCCCCACCGCCAGACCCTCCTTGAAGGTGCGGCTGACGAGGGACAGCCGATCCACAATCTCCTCGGCGGCGAAGGTATGGAGGAAGTCGGCCTCAGCCAGGTGGCTGCGGCGTCCTATGCGGCTGCGGTCGAACATCATCCCCGCCATATAGACCGCCCGGCCGCCCTGCGCAGGCGGTGTTGATGCAACACCCCGCCCTTATGCAAAACAGAACGCCCATGACTACAACCTTTGGATGTGTTATGGACTCCTAATGACAGTGTGGGATCGCAGCGTCGCCTCGGGCCTTGCCGTCGCCTCAGGCTTTGCCGTGGGTGTGGGCCAGGCGTTTGGCCGTTGGGCGGGGACAGCGCTCGACCTTGTGGTGCCGCCATTGTGCATGGGGTGCCGGCGACCCATTGCCGATCCGCGCACCCTTTGCGGCCGCTGTTGGCCTCAGCTGGAGCTGATCGCACCGCCCATCTGCGACATAATGGGCACGCCCCTCGCATTCGACGCTGGCCCTGGCGCCCGCGCCCCTGAGCTTTCGTGGAACCATCCCTTGTACGACAAGGCGCGGGCGGCAACGGTGTTTGGGCCGCTGAGCCGCCGTCTAGTCCATCAGCTCAAGTATTGCGACGTGCCTGGCGTCGCGGCATTGATGGCCCGCCTGATGGCCCCTGCCGTTGTGGACGTCACGACCGGGGCTGACCTTTTGCTGCCGGTTCCCCTTCACCGTCGCCGCCTCATTGCGCGGCGCTTCAACCAAGCCGTTCAAATTGCCGATGCCCTGTCCGCCCACACGGGTTTGCCGGTCGCGCGACACGCCATGAAGCGCGTGAGGGCAACGCCGCGGCAGGTGGCCCTCAACAGGCAGCAGCGCAGCGACAACCTTTACAACGCCTTCAAGGTGGTCGACCACGACGCCATCAGCGGCAAACATATTGTGATTGTGGATGATGTCTTGACCACAGGTGCCACCGCCGACGCTATGGCCATGTGTCTGCGCGGTGCGGGCGCACGCTCGGTGCGGGTCGCCGTCTTTGCCCGCGTGGTGCCTGAGGATCGCGATCCACGTTAGGGCCACCGGGAGACCTTATGGTCTGATGCCGCCACACAATTGCCGGCTTCCCACAAACCCGTCATACATGGGGTGGTGCTTGCGCTGGTTGCTTGCTCCGTCCCCCCAGCGCCCCATATGGGCATGCCCAGTAACATCCAACCGGGAGCAAGGCGATGGCAGCGGTAGAGATCTATACCCGTGATCTTTGCGGCTATTGCGTGCGCGCCAAAAAGCTCTTGGAGCGCAAGGGGGCAGCGTTCGTCGAATACAATGCCTCGCGCGATTCCACCTTTCGCAAAGAAATGATCCAGCGCAGCGGTCGTACCACATTTCCGCAGATCTTCATCGGTGCGTCCCATGTGGGTGGATCGGACGAGTTGGCGGCCCTTGAGCGATCGGGAAAGCTCGACGCCGCTTTGGAGGCAGCCCGGTGACGGTGCGCGCCGCCGCCATCCAGCTGTGCTCCGGCTCGGACCCTGAGGCCAACGCGAGGATGGTCACAGACCTCGTGCGCCAGGCGGCCGACAAAGGCGCCCAGTATATCCAGACGCCTGAGGTGACGAACCTTGTCACCCTCGACCGCTCGCAAAGCGAAACCCTTGCCCGCACCGAAGAGGACGACTTTTCATTGGCCGCCCTGCGCACCGTTGCCGCAGACAAAGGCGTGACCGTGCACATCGGTTCACTGTCCATCCGCGATGGCGACCGCCTTGCCAACCGATCGTTCGTTATTGCGCCCGATGGCTCCATCGCCGCCCGCTACGACAAGATCCACATGTTCGACGTGGACCTTCCGGACGGGGAAACCTTTCGCGAAAGCCAGACCTTCGCGCCGGGACGCACGGCCCATCTGACCCCTATCGGACCGCTGATGCTGGGCCTCACCATCTGCTTTGATGTGCGCTTTGCCAAACTTTATGCAGGGTTGGCGGAGGCTGGAGCCACCATGTTTTCCGTCCCCGCCGCCTTTGCCGTCTCCACCGGTGAAGCCCACTGGCACACGCTGCTGAAGGCCCGCGCCATTGAAAACGGCGCCTTCGTTGTGGCCGCGGCCCAAGGCGGCACCCATGACTGCGGCCGAACGACCTATGGCCACAGCCTGATCATCGATCCCTGGGGCAGGATCCTTGCTGAAGGAACGGATGTGCCTGACATCATCATGGCCGACCTTGACCCTGCCATGGTGGAGACGGTGCGCCGACAGGTGCCCATCATGACCGCACGGCGCACATTCTCCGTGGTGCCTGCGGGCACCCCCCAGCTGCGCAGCGCATCATGATCCACTACGCGCTGCGCTGTACCTCGGGCCACCAGTTCGACGGGTGGTTCCCCTCCTCCACCGCCTTTGAAGCGCAGCAGGAGCGCGGCCTTCTCACCTGCCCCGAATGCGGCACCAACGAGGTGGAACGGGCGTTGATGTCCCCTGCGCTCGGCCGCAACACCAAGAGCGAACCTCTCATCACCCCTCCGGCCAAGGATGGAGCCGAGGAGAACGCGCCAGCTCCGAAAGACGGCGGCGGGTCCAGCGTCCCTGCCACGGCGGAAAGCCACATGGCCGCCAACGTTGCGCTCGGCAAACAGGCCGACCCGCGCCTTCGCGAGGCGCTTGTTGCACTGCGCAAAGCGGTGATGGCCAACGGCACCGATGTGGGCAAAGCGTTTCCTGAAGAGGCTCGCCGCATCCACTACGGCGAATCAGAGCCGCGCAGCATTTTTGGGCAGGCTGATCTGGACGAGGCAAAAGCCCTCATCGATGAGGGGATCGAGGTCCTGCCGCTGCCCGCACTCCCCGAAGATCAGAACTGACGGCGCGGCCGAGAGGCCAAAGCTGCCGGACAGGCGCTGGCGCCAACCTGCCGAACCCGGCTTTTCAGCACTCAGGAACGTCGAAGACCGTCAGCTCGGCAAGGGTGCCTGACAGGGAAAAGGCGCCGTAGTTGAAGACCACGCCATAGCTGATGCCACTTTTGAGCATGGAAAAGGCGATCTCATAGTCGGGCGTGCGCTCGCCGGGCTCATCGTTGGCGGCAAAATAGCTGATGACGAGGCGCCACACGTCCTCTTCCGCAGCCCCCTCAAGGGCATTCAGCGCGGTCTTTTCGCCATCCTTCGCCCCTGGCAGGCCCGTCTTTGCGCCGCCGATGACCGTTGTGGTGTCATAGACGGTGTCGGCACTGTCGCCACCGTCGAAGACCGGGGCTTCCAGCACCCTGTCCCCGGCAAGGGCGGCCTGCAGGATCAAAAGGGTGTGGGCGGTGGGGAACACGGCGCGGCCGAGGGTCGCCTCGCTCTCCTTAGGCGCGGTCAGCGTCAGGTGCGTGCCGTCGGCAAGGGCTTCCGCGGAGCCCTTGGTCTCCGACTGGAGCGTTCCGTCCACATAGGTCTGGTTGAGGAAGGAGAAGGTGGCAGGCTCCAGCGCCTCGAAGGTGGAGGAGCGCAGGTCCGTGGTGCGCCCGTTCCCCTCACGGTCCGTCACCCGCGTCACAAAGCGCGAGTTGACCACGTAGCCCTCGCAACTGGCCCCCGTTACCTCGAACACAAGACGGCCGGAGGCGGTGATGACGCTGGCACTGGGCTCAGCCGAGCCGAGGGTCACATCGTAGATGGCGCGGTGGGGACG
>JBCDCF010000390.1:0-4373 GCA_039182345.1 Pseudomonadota bacterium | reverse complement strand
GGTGGATGTCCACCAGCGTCTCGAAGGCAAGGTAGGGGTTGATGGCCTCCGCCCCGTAGCCTGCCAGCACGCAAAAATGGTGCACCTCGCGCGGCTCGCCGGACTCCACCACAAGCCCCACGGACGTGCGTAGACCTTTGCGAATGAGGTGATGGTGCACCCCTGCCGTCGCCAACAGCGCGGGAATGGCAATGCGTGTGCGTGACAACAGCCTGTCGGACAGGATGATGATGTTGTAGCCGTCCCGCACCGCCTTTTCGGCACGGTCGCACAGCCTGTCGATCATCGCCGACATGCCCTCAGCACCCCTGTCGGCGGAGAAGGTGATGTCGAGGGTGATGGTCTGGAACTGGTTGTCGGCAATGTCGCCGATCTCGCGGATCTTCTCCAGATCGTCGTTGTGGAGGATGGGCTGGCGCACCTCAAGGCGCTTGCGCGAGGTGGAGCCGTCCACATCGAAAAGGTTCGGCCGCGGTCCGATGAAGGACACAAGGCTCATCACCAGCTCTTCGCGGATCGGGTCGATGGGCGGGTTGGTGACCTGCGCGAAGTTCTGCTTGAAGTAGGTGTAGAGGAGCTTCGAGCGGTCCGACAGCACCGACAAGGGCGTGTCCGTCCCCATGGAGCCAAGCGCTTCCTGGCCGATGGTGGCCATGGGCGACATCAGGAGTTTCAGGTCTTCCTGGGTGTAACCGAAGGCCTGCTGGCGGTCCAAAAGGGATTCGTTGGTGCGCGGGGCGCGCGGGCGCACCCTGTCCTGATCCTCAAGGACAATCTGGCTCTTTTGCAGCCAGTCGCGATAGTTCTCCTTCGTGGAGAGCTGACGCTTCACCTCCTCGTCGGAGATGATGCGGTTCTCCTCAAGGTCGATTAGGAGCATCTTGCCGGGCTGGAGGCGCCACTTGGTGGCAATCCTGTCCTCCTCGATGGGAAGGACGCCGGCCTCAGAGCCCATCACCACGAGCCCGTCGGTGGTCACGCAGTAGCGGGCAGGACGAAGGCCGTTGCGGTCCAGCGTCGCGCCGATCTGACGTCCGTCGGTGAAGACCACGGCGGCAGGCCCGTCCCACGGCTCCATGAGGGCAGCGTGATAGGCGTAAAAGGCGCGGCGCTTTTCGCCCATCAAAGGGTTGCCGGCCCAGGCTTCGGGCACAAGCATTGCCATGGCGTGGGCGAGCGAGTAGCCGCCCTGCACCAGGAACTCCAGCGCATTGTCGAAGCAGGCCGTGTCCGACTGGCCTTCGTAGGAAATGGGCCAGAGCTTTGAAATCTCCTCCCCGAACAGCTTGGAAGAGGCCGTCGCCTGCCGCGCGGCCATCCAGTTGACGTTGCCGCGCAGGGTGTTGATTTCGCCGTTGTGGGCGACCATGCGGAACGGGTGGGCAAGCCCCCAGGACGGGAAAGTGTTGGTGGAAAAGCGCTGGTGCACCAGGGCAAGGGCCGAAGCGAAGCGCTGATCGGTCAGGTCGTCATAATAGGCGCCCAGCTGATGGGCCAGGAACATGCCTTTATAGACCACCGTGCGGCAGGACAGCGAGCAGATCACGAACCCTGTCTCGGCAGGGGCACGCCCGTCGAACACGGTGTTGGAGATGACCTTGCGCAGGATGTAAAGCCGCCGCTCGAAGCTGTCGTCGTCCTCGATTCCTTCGCCGCGGCCGACGAAGAACTGCATGACGTCGGGCTCGCTGTCGCGCACGGTCTGTGACAGGCAGGCAGAGTTCACAGGCACTTTCCGCCAGCCGAGGAATTTCTGGCCCTCATCGGCCACCACCTTTTCGATGATGGAGCGATGGTGCCCGTTGTTGCCTCTGGGCAGGAACACCATGCCGACGGCATACTGGCCAGCCTCAGGCAGGGAAAAACCTAGCCCTTCAGCCTCCTCGCGCAGGAGAGCGTGGGGGAGCTGCACCAAAAGGCCAGCACCATCGCCCATTTCAGGGTCGGCCCCCACAGCACCGCGGTGGGTGAGGTTCACGAGAATCTGTAGGCCTTTTTCGACAATGTCGTGGCTGGCGCGGTTGAAGATGTCGGCCACGAAGCCCACACCACAGGCGTCGTGCTCGCGGTCGGGGCGGTAAAGGCCGTGCCTTGCGAGCGCGCCGCGATTGCCGGCAACGCGCGTGGCATCAGTGGTGGCAACGGTGGCGGGCGCTTTGGTTGCCGTCGTCATCGTTGTCATAGCTCTTCTCCTCAAAGGGCCGCTCCCGAAGGAGCCGCCGCCCGAATGCGCGCAAGGCACAGCACAGCCCGCCGGGCTAGCCACCCTGACGGACCTGCGGACATGCACAATCCCCACGAGGCCATTGTGACGGGCCAACGCGCGGAGGGCGGATATAGCGCGTTTGGGGTTGGGCGCAAATGCCGGCGCGCGATCCTCAGAACTCTCGCACAGGCCTTGCGTGTAGAGCGCTGGCCCTCACAAACTCTCGCAGACTGTTTATTGTTGTGTCAGCGAGGTCCGCTATAGGTAATCCTTGCAAACCTCGACACAGGCCGTCTGGAGCTTTGAGATGAAAAAGACCCTCACCATTGCCGCACTTGCTGGTGCTGTTGCTGCTGCCACCTCTTTTGCCGCAACCACACCCGCCGAAGCTGCCAACGAGAAGTGCTTCGGCATCTCCAAGGCGGGCGACAACGATTGCGCCGCCGGCCCCGGCACCACCTGCGCAGGCACCTCCAAGGTGGATTATCAGGGCAATGCGTGGACGCTTGTCCCCACCGGCACCTGCACCGAGTACTCGTCCAACGCCACGGAAGCGAAGTTCAAGCTGCCGGCAATGGCCGACGGTCAGCCCCGCCAAGGCTCCCTCACCGAGCTTGATCGCGACATTCCGTCCGCCTGATCGGCTATTACGGACCATCCATTCCTGGGTAGGCCTCGTGCCTGCCCACGCTGACCCGGTGCGGGCGCTACGCCTGCATTGGGGCGCACGGTGTGCGCCAAACCTGATCCGGTGCTCCGCGGCCATTCCGCGGGCCCCCGCCCTGCCGCCGAAAGGGAGCGTGCCGCAATGGGTCACACTGTCGACCGAACCTGCGAGAGCACCATTCCCGCGCGCGCCGGTGTGGGGCTGAAACGCCCGCATGTGGGCGAGATCTTGGCCGATCCATCGCGCATCGGCTTTGTTGAAATCCACGCCGAAAATTTCATGGGCGACGGCGGACCCGACCATCGCATGCTGGCGGAGGTGCGTGCCGTCCTTCCCGTATCCCTCCACGGCGTGGGGCTGTCCATCGGTGCCGATGCGCCCCTCGACAGCGACCATTTGCAGCGCCTCAAAGCCGTGGCGGAGCGTTGCGATCCCGGCCTTGTGTCAGAGCACCTTGCCTGGTCGTCCCACGGCGGCGCCTACTACAACGACCTTCTTCCCGTGCCCTACACCGCAGCGCGCCTGGCGCGGGTGTGCGAACATATCGACGAGGTCCAGTCAGCACTCGGCCGCACCATGTTGCTGGAAAACCCGTCCAGCTACATGGCGTTCGACGCGTCCACCATGGATGAAATCACCTTCATTCGCGAAATTGTGGCGCGGACAGGCTGCGGGCTGATCCTTGACGTCAACAACGTCCACATCTCCGCTACCAATCTCGGCTTCACCGACACGGATTATGTGGATCGCTTTCCGCTGGGGGCTGTGGGCGAGATCCACCTTGCCGGCCATGCGCCGGACACCGATGGGCGCGGCGAACCCCTCCTCATCGATGCCCACGACCGCCCTGTGGCCACCCCTGTGTGGACGCTTTATGGCCGGGTGATCGAGGCGATCGGCCGTCCCATCCCCACCCTCATCGAGTGGGACAACGACGTGCCCGCCTTCGCCGCCCTTGCCAGCGAAGCGGACAAGGCGGACAAAGCAATGGCCGCGGCCCTTCGCGGGCAAGAGCGCCAGCGGCCGGCACACGCGGCCTAGGGACTGAACGCCATGGCAGGGAGCCTCACACCACCGCCGAACGCCCCGGTGGAGGAGGTCGCACAGCCGCCCCAGGACGACGGCGGCTTCATAGACACCCTTGCAAGAACCGACCCTGCCAAAGGTTTCCACGACGGTCGCGGGCGCGATGCTGGGGACCGAATCAGCGTCTACCGCAACAACGTCGTCGTGTCCCTTGCGGACGCCATTGCCAACACATTCGCCGCCACAGGGCGCATGGTGGGCGAGGACTTCATGAAGGCTGCCGCCATTGCCTTTGCCAAGGCAAACAAGCCCCGCTCACCCTTGATGTTCCTTTATGGGGACACCTTCGCCGACTTTCTCGCCCGCCTGCCCGGCTTGGCGGACTACCCCCAGGTGCCTGAGGTGGCGCGGATCGAATATGCCCGTGTGGCAAGCTACCACGCCAAGGACGCTGCCCCCCTTGCGGGCGAGACC
>JBCDCF010000389.1:0-4377 GCA_039182345.1 Pseudomonadota bacterium | reverse complement strand
TCCACATCGCTGTGGCGGGTGCAAAGGGCGTCGGCCGCAGCCCCCAGGACAGATTTTGTGCGCGCGTTCGCCACCATCACATGCTCGCCCGATGCCGTGGCGACCATTGGCACAGGCGACACGGTGAGGAGGAGCTTCATGTCCGGGTTGTGGCGCTTCAACTGGCGGTGCGCACGCTCCATGTCGGCGACGACGCTGACGACGTCGGCGTTGACGAGCTGGTGTTGCGCGGGGTCGAACGTCCCGCCCGCGGTGCCTGGGCAAAGGGGATAGATGGTGCCGTCTCTTGTTTGCCACGCCTCGGTCTGGCCCAGCGTGAAGATGAAAACGTCGATCCTCGGGAGCATGGCCGCAATGGCCTGAAGCGTCCTCTCCCGCGCGGCAAGAACGCCAGCTTCATCGGCAAACCCTTCCGGCTCGATGGTGGGGCGGAAGGGGTCGACGAAACGCTCGCCCTTTGACCAGACCTCGGGAGGGGGGGCGGCCGCGCCCGACGCCCACTCAAGCCACTGGGCGAAGAGGCGCGGGGTGTAGATGTTGCCTGTGCGAAAGGTAAAGACGCCGTAGTTGTGGGCAGCGTTCACCGTTTTGGAAAAAGCGGCGATGGGGGGTTCTGCCTCAAGCCAGCGAAAGCCCCTCTGGGTCAAGGCGCGACCGATGTGCTGGGCAAAGCAGGAGCCTTGCGTGGCAATCCCCATCCCGCGGTCGATGGGAAAGCGCGGCACGCAAAGGTCTCTCAGGCCGAACGCGCCACGGTTGGCAACGGCCGAGCGCCAGAACGCTGTGGGACCGAGGGCGGCATAAGGGGTGGCCTCAGCGCCGTTCGCCATCCTCGCCTCTCGCCCAATCTACAATCTTAAGTATTAAGACGGGAGAGACTCGCCTTTGTCAAGGGCGGTGCGAGCGCCGGGGCGTGACGGGACGCTCCCTGGCATCGCGGTGGCGGATGAGGCATGGTCGCGGCCATCACGGTGGGAGGAGAGACGGGGATGCGCAACGACCTGGGGCAGTTCGATTTCGGCCTTGGCGAAGAGCTCGACATGTTGCGCGACCAGGTCCGCTCTTTCTCTGACGACAAGATCGCCCCGATCGCCGACATCACCGACCGCGAGAACCGCTTCCCGCGGCAGTTGTGGCCGCAGATGGGTGAGCTTGGCCTCCATGGCATCACCGTTGCGCCAGAGGATGGCGGGGCGGGCATGGGCTACCTTGCCCACTGTGTGGCGATGGAGGAGGTGAGCCGTACGTCCGCGTCCGTCGGACTGTCCTACGGTGCCCACTCCAACCTTTGCGTCAATCAGATCGCGCGCAACGGCAATGCACAGCAAAAGGCGCGCTACCTTCCCAAGCTGATCTCGGGCGAGCATGTGGGCGGCCTTGCCATGTCCGAGCCTGGGTCCGGCTCCGATGTCGTCTCCATGCGCACCAAAGCGGAAAAGCGCGGCGACCGCTACATTCTCAACGGCTCAAAGTTCTGGATCACCAACGGGCCCGAGGCCGAAACGCTCGTGGTCTACGCCAAGACCGACCCTGAGGCGGGGCCGCGTGGCATCACCGCCTTTCTCATTGAAAAAGGGATGAAGGGCTTTTCCACCGCCCAGAAGCTGGACAAGCTCGGCATGCGCGGGTCCGACACCTGCGAACTCGTCTTCCAGGATTGCGAGGTGCCTGAAGAGAACGTCCTCGGCGTCGAAGGCAAAGGCGTCAACGTGTTGATGAGCGGGCTTGATTTTGAGCGCGTCGTGCTTGCTGCAGGGCCGCTCGGCATCATGCAGGCGTGCCTTGATATCGTCATGCCCTACGTGCACGAGCGCAAGCAGTTCGGCCAGCCCATCGGCACCTTCCAGCTGATGCAGGGCAAGATTGCCGACATGTACGTGACCACCAATGCCTGCAAAGCCTACGTTTACGCCGTGGCAAGGGCCTGCGACAACGGCAGGACCACGCGTGAGGACGCCGCCGGCGCCATCCTTTATGCGGCCGAAAAGGCAACGCAGGTGGCCCTAGAAGCCATCCAGGCCCTTGGCGGCAACGGCTACATCAACGAGTACGCCACCGGCCGCCTGTTGCGTGATGCCAAGCTGTATGAAATCGGCGCAGGCACCAGCGAAATCCGCCGCATGCTGATCGGCAGGGAACTCTTCGAGCGAACCGCAGCGTGAGGGCTGGCCAGCGCCTGTCGGCTGAGAGGATTGCAGCGGCCTCGTCCATCATCGACCCGTGTTTCCTGAACTCACCGCAGTTCGTGTGTGCGCCTTTGTGCGATGCGCTCGGTGTGGAGACCGTCTTGAAGGTGGAGACGCTGAACCCCGTGCGCTGCTTCAAAGGCCGCGGCGCCGATCTTTACATGGCAACCCTTGAGGGCGAGGGGCCTTTGATGTGCGCCTCAGCCGGCAATTTCGGCCAGGCGCTCGCCTATGCGGCCGGAAGACGGGGCCTTCCTCTCACCGTCTATGCGAGTGTTTCCGCCAACCCTTTGAAGGTGGAGCGGATGCGCGCGCTCGGCGCAACGGTGGTGCTTGAGGGCGAGGATTTCGACGGGGCCAAAGCCGCTGCGAAACGAAACGCCGGCGAGGCGCACTTCGTGGAGGACGGCAAGGAGGTGGCGATCTCAGAAGGGGCGGGCACCATCGCGGTGGAGCTTGCTGCGGTGGACGGGCCGCTCGATGCCGTGGTCGTTCCCTTGGGCAACGGCGCGCTGCTGTCAGGGATTGGCGCCTACCTTCGCCACGAGCGTCCGAACACCGCTGTCATAGGCGTTGTGGCGGAAGGCGCGCCCGCGATGGCGCTCTCCTGGCGCCAGAAGAGGGTGGTGGAGACCGAGCGGGCCGACACCATTGCCGACGGAATTGGCGTGCGCGTTCCCGTCCCCGAGGCGCTGGACGATCTTGAGGGGCTGATCGACGACATTGTGGCCGTGGACGACGGGGCGATCTTGTCGGCCATGGGCCTTGCCCACCGCTATGCCGGCCTTGTGGTGGAGCCTGCGGGGGCGGCAGGTCTTGCTGCCATCGCCGGGCACCAGGCTCGGTTTGCCGGTCAGCGTGTGGCGACCGTTCTTTGCGGCGGCAATGTCAGCTTTGAGGATATGGACCGGTGGTTTTCGTCCCCCCTTTAGGGAGCGGCGGGGCGTCAGCGGCGCGGGTTTTCGGCAATGCCGAGGCGCGTCGCGTCCAAAAGGCGGGTGGCCTTTTCAGCCAGGATGAAAGACCGGCGGTCTCCGCTTGAGGCGGCAATGTCGATCATCGCGGCAAGCTTGCGCCGTTCGGCAGCGTCCAGCCAGTCCCGCAGGTTTTGGACCAGGGCGGCAACGGCCCGCTCTTCATCAATCCCCTGGTCCGTCGCCCATTCGGCATACGTGAGGGCGCTTTCCACCGTCTCGTCAGGGGCGACGGCGCCAAGCTGCATGCGAATGCGGGTTTTGGACTTTGGCCAGCCGCTGGGGCCGGCAACGAAGGCGAGCAATGTGGCCGCCGCCACCACAGGATGATCGATGGCCGTGATGGGCGAAAACGCTGAATCGCGCTTGTAGCGCCTGCGGTTCAGGTGACCGCGCACGCTGCCCGCCGCGTCATAGGCATAACCCGCAGCCCGGGTCACCCGTCTGATCCTGCGGATCCAGACGAACAGCCCGACGGCAATCCCAGCAATGATCAACAAAGTATGCATGTGCGAACCTGACGCGACGATGGCCCTTTTAGCACCGAATCGCGGTCTTGCCATCCGAACATTCCCGCACAAAGGGTGCGTCAGGACAGCCGACGTGGTCGCGCATGATGCTTACCCGAACACGACACATTTTTTGGGTTCTCACGCGCCAGGCGGTGTAGATTGGCCGCGCCCCGATGGGCGGGGTAGCGGTCGATGTCGCCGAATGAACAGGCAAGAAGGGGAAAGAACCATGTCCCATGGGCTCGTGTGGTGGTCGGAGTGTGTCAGCAAGGATGTGGACAAGGCACGTGCACACTATGAGGCCGTTGCCGGGTGGACGTTCGACGAGATGCCGATGGCCCAGGGCGGCACCTATTACATCGCCAAGGTGGGCGACAAGCCTGTGGCGGGGCTGATGTCGGTGACACAGCTCGACCATGAAGTGCCGCCCCACTGGATGACCTACATAGCCGTTGCCGACATCAACGAGGCGGTGAAGGCGGCCAAGGACACAGGCGGCACCATCTTGCGCGAGCCGTTCAACGTGCCTGGCGTTGGCACCATTGCCATGGTCAGCGAACCTGGCGGTGCCGTTGCAGGGTTCATAGAGCCTGCCGAGATGCCCCCTTCCTGACGGCGCACCAGGGCGCGAATGGTAAAGGGTGCCGCCCGCCGCTATCCGAGCCCGAACCACCAGGCGGCAAGGGCGAGGAAGGCGAAGAAGCC
>JBCDCF010000388.1:0-4393 GCA_039182345.1 Pseudomonadota bacterium | reverse complement strand
GACGATTTATCTCGCCATGACGCTGGGCGCCTTTGCGTGCGTGTTGTCCATGCGAAGGGCCGACGAGGGCATGGTGGAGGACATCGCCGACCTTTCAGGCCTGATGAAGACCAAACCTTGGATGGCAACGGCCTTCACGCTCTTGCTGTTCTCCCTCGCCGGCATTCCGCCTCTGGTCGGTTTTTTCGGCAAGTTCTACGTCTTCCTCGCCGCTGTGGAGGCCGACCTCATCCCTCTGGCGGTGATCGGCGTTTTGTCCTCGGCGGTCGGGGCGTTCTACTACCTTCGCATCATCAAGGTGATGATGTTTGACGAGCCCACCGACCGGTTCGAGCCCATGGCCGGGGAGTTGCGTGTGGTGCTGGCCGTCACGGGCGCCTTCACCATCTTGTTCTTCCTTGTGTGGACGCCGATCCTGTCCGGCGCGACGGCCGCTGCAAAGAGCCTCTTTTGACCGCTTCGCGCGACGGGGCCACGTGGTCGACCCTTACTTCGGGGGAGGCTGTCCTTCATCTTGAGGAGGCCGGCTCCACCAACGACGAGGCCATGGCCCTTGCGCGGGCGGGGACGATGCCTGTGTGGGTGCGTGCCGACCGTCAGGTTGCGGGGAGGGGCCGCAGGGCCCGCCACTGGGTCTCCGAAACAGGCAACCTTTACGCCTCCCGCGGCTTCACCGCAGCGCTTTCGGCCGATGCCTTCGGCCTGTTGCCACTGACCGCCGCCCTTGCCCTTGGGGACGCCATCGGTGGGGTCGCCGACGTTGCCATCTCCCAAAAGTGGCCCAACGATGTGTTGATTGACGGCCGCAAGGTGTCAGGCATTCTCCTTGAGGCCGAGCTTGGCGGTGCGCACCCTGGCGCTGACCCTTCGGCCGCCCCGCTGCGCCGCATCGTTATGGGATTTGGCGTCAACGTTGCCCATCACCCTGACGATCTTCCCGCCACCCACCTTGCCGCCCACGACCCCACAATCACCGCTGGCACCGTGTTTGAGGCCCTTGCCGCCGCCCTGCCGCGCCGCTTGGCAGCCCTCGCCGGCCCCGATGGGGTGACACAGATACGTCGGGACTGGCTTGATTGCGCCGTGGGGCTTGGCGAAACCATCGTTGTGCGGTTCGATGGCCATGAGAAAGAGGGCTGCTTCAAGGATCTTGATCCTTCAGGTCGGCTGATCCTTGAAGAGACTGGCGGCGCCCTCACCACCATCGCAGCCGGCGACGTGTTCGTCCGTGCCACGGAGACCCTATGACCGACGCCGGCGATGAGTTCGTCTTCCTGCCCCTTGGCGGCGTCGGTGAGATTGGGATGAACCTTGGCCTTTACGGCTTTGGCCCGCGCCACGCCAAAAAGTGGATCATGGTGGACTGCGGCATCACCTTCGCCGATCAGCGCCTTACCCCTGGGATCGATCTTGTCCTCCCCGACATCTCCTTCATCGAGGAGGAGCGGCGGGACTTGGTTGCCATCATCCTCACCCACGCCCATGAGGACCATTATGGCGCCGTCTTGGAGCTGTGGCCGCGCCTAAAGGCCCCTGTCTACGCAACGCGCTTCACCGCGGGCCTGCTGGCGGCAAAGGCCATCGAGAACGGCAAGCTCATCCGTCCGGACGTGACGGTGGTGGAGCAGGGGGAAACCCTCGACCTCGACCCGTTCAGCGTGGAGCTGATCCCCGTCTCCCACTCCATCCCCGAGCCCAATGCGCTCGCCATCACCACATCGCTGGGCACCGTCATCCACTCGGGCGACTGGAAGATCGACCCGACGCCAGGCATCGGCACCCCCATCAACATCGACCGCTTTCGCAGCCTTGGCGATGATGGTGTGCTGGCGCTGTTGTGCGATTCCACCAATGCCGGCAGGGAAGGCCGCTCACCCTCCGAAGGAGATGTGGCAGAGGGTTTGAAGGCCGCCGTTGCCGATGCCCCCTACCGCGTGGCGGTGACGGCGTTTTCCTCCAACGTTGCGCGCATCCGCGCCATCCGCGAGGCGGCCGAGGCGGCTGACAGGCATGTGGTGGTGATGGGCCGCGCCATGCGCCGCGTCATCGAGGTGGCGTCGGACTGCGGCTTCATGGACGGCTTGCAGCCTGTTCTGTCAGAGGACGATTTCGGCCACCTTCCCCGCGACAAGGTGCTGGTGCTTTTGACGGGCAGCCAAGGGGAGGAGCGCGCCGCCCTTGCCCGCATCGCCTCGAGCGACCACCCTCGCGTCGCCCTTTCGGAAGGGGACAGGGTGATTTTCTCCTCCCGCACCATTCCCGGCAACGAGAAGGCGGTGAACAGGGTCGTCAACGGCCTTGCCATGCTCGGCATCGAGGTGGTGAACGACACCCACGGCCTCGTCCACACCTCAGGCCACCCCCGCCGGGACGAACTGGTGGACATGTACACCTGGCTGAAGCCCAAGGTGCTGATCCCCGTCCATGGCGAGCCCATGCACCTCAACGCACAAGCGGCCTTGGCCAAGGACAATGGCGTCCCCGTCGTCATCACCCACAACGGCAAGATGGTGCGCCTTGCACCAGAACCCGCCACGGTGGTGGACGAGGTGCTGTCCGATATCCTGCTTCTGGACGGCCGGCTGCTGCGCACCCCTGAGGAGGCCAATGTACGCGAGCGGCGCGCGCTCTCCTACGCAGGCGTCGTCACCGCCATGGTCAGCCTCGACGATCGCTACGACCTCAACGACGATCCTGTGGTGACACTTGTTGGCGTGCCCACCCATGACGAGGACGGCGACACCTTCAAAGAGGCGCTCATTGACGAGGTGGCGAGCGCGGTGGAAAGCATTCCACGCAACCGCAGGCGCGACCGCGACGTGGTGGCGCAGGCCGCCCGCCGCGCCATCCGCTCCCATATGAGCCAGCGTTGGGGCAAAAAGCCCCTGTGTCACGTCTATGTGGCAACGGGCGGGTAGGGCGCCCGGCAGACGAGAGGGGCGCGCGATGATTGGCAAGCTCAACCATGTGGCGATCGCAACGGCGAATGTCGCCGAAGCATCGAAGATCTATGCCGATGGCCTGGGCGCCAGTGTCTCCGACCCCGTGGACTTGCCTGAGCACGGTGTGCGCGTGGTCTTCGTCAACCTCGACAACACCAAGGTGGAGCTGTTGGAGCCTTTGGGAGACGGCTCGCCCATTGCAGCGTTTTTGGAGCGCAACCCTTCAGGCGGCCTTCACCATGTCTGCTACGAAGTGTCTGACATCATGGCCGCGGCACAGACCCTGACGGCGGCGGGAGCGCGCATCCTTGGCGATGGCACGCCCCAGATCGGTGCCCACGGCAAGCCCGTCCTCTTCCTCCATCCCAAGGACATGGGCGGGGTGTTGACGGAGCTGGAAGAGGTTTAGGCGCCCATGTCCTTCGTCAGCGCCCTTGCCATCTATTTTGTCATCTGGTGGGTGACCCTGTTTGCGGTGCTGCCGTTCGGCGACCGCTCGCCCGACCCCTCCGACGCGCGGGTGAGGGGGGCGGAAGGCAGTGCCCCCGCGCGGCCCCGTCTGTGGCGCAAGGTTGGGATCACCACGCTGGTGTCGCTGGTCTTGTTTGCAGGCCTTTACGCCATTTTGGAATCGGGTCTGACGCTGGACGATATCCCCCTTCCCAATGCCGAAGGGATCACCGTTGAAAGCCCCGATTGAGAGGCCGTTGCGACACAGTCTTCAACGGGCTTGGGGAGGGCCCCGATCAGCTCTGACCCAAATCGCTGTGAGGCGATAGACACCGTCCGGCAAAGAGCCTAACTAAGCTCTGCTGAAAAACCTGACACTGCGGCGGGTTTTGGACACCATTGGATCTCGACGCGGCGGCGATGTGGCCGGCCGGTCGAATGCCTGCGTTCCGCCGCACGACCTGCCGAGTACCGGAGCCCATCATGGCGTCAGCCGCTGAACAACTCGCCGCGAACCTAAATTTCAAGGCGTTCGCGAAGGCGGACGAACTGAAAAAGCGCATCTGGTTCACCCTGGCTGCGCTGGTGGTGTACCGCTTGGGGACGTACATCCCCTTGCCTGGCATCGATCCTGTGGCGCTCGCCCAGGCGTTCGATCAGGCACAGTCGGGTTTGATCGGGCTGTTCAACGTGTTTGCCGGCGGCGCCGTTGGGCGTATGGCGATCTTCGCCCTCGGCATCATGCCTTACATCTCCGCCTCCATCATCATCCAGCTTCTGACGACGGTTGTCCCTAAGCTGGAGCAGTTGAAGAAGGAGGGCGAGCAGGGCCGCAAGCAGATCAACCAGTACACCCGCTACGGCACGGTGATTTTGGCCACCGTCCAGGCCTACGGCATCTCCGTCGGGCTCGAGAGCGCTGGCACCATCGTCACCGATCCAGGCTGGTTCTTCCGCTTCACCACCGTGGTGACCCTTGTGGGCGGCACCATGTTCTTGAT
>JBCDCF010000387.1:0-4394 GCA_039182345.1 Pseudomonadota bacterium | reverse complement strand
TGAGAAGCTGCGCGTTCGGCGACAACAGCGCATCCATCGCCTGGCTGATTGCCACCACGGAGCGCCCATCACGGGCCAGAAGGCCGAGCGAGCGCGGCGTGCCGTCAGCGGGCACCAGCCAAAGCTGCGCCCGTGTGGCCGTGTCCTTCAGGGGCACGGCTTCGGTGACGAGCTGGCCGTCATCCCTCACACGGGCGAGCGTGATGCCACCATCGGTGTGAACGATGGCCGCCACCCAGTCGGCCTGGCCTTGGGGGGCAATCATCTCAGGACGCATCAACACCACCGCGAGCGCTGCAAGAACACCCACGAAGCCGAGACCGAAGACACTGGCAAGCCACCGCCACACCGCAACCGTGGCGCTGCTGCGGCGCCGCCCTTGCCGCCGTGCTGCCCCGAAAAGGCGCGCTTCCACCCTATTGAAGACGCGTGGCGGAGGCGGGCGGTCCTTCACGGCGCTCGCAAGGGGAACGAAGGTTTCCTCAAGGGCCCAGACTTCGGTGGCAAGGTCCGGGTCGTCCAGAAGGTCAGCCTCGAAGCGCTTGCGCTCATCGCCGTCCAGGAGACCGAGGACATATTCCAACGATTCGGTCTTGTTGTCCTCCATCGTCATTGTCCCAAACACTCCCTCAAGGCCGCAAGCGCGCGTCTCATCTGGCTTTTCACCGTGCCAAGAGGCACTGAATCGCGCTCAGCCAAGGCACGATAGGTGAGGCCGCCGAAATACGCCACGCGCACCAGTCGTGAATGGGGATCGCCCAAACCGTCGATACAGTCCATGAGACGTTGCGCCTCATTCTTGGCCATCGCCTTCTGATCGGGCCGCAAGGTCCCGTCGGCAACGGCAAGCGCGCTCTCCAAAGCGGCCGTCGGCGCCTTGCGGGCGCGCAGCCTGTCGATGCACAAATTGCGGGTGATGGCGATCATCCACGTCATCGGCCGCGCTTTGGATGCGGCAAAGCGTTCGCTGTAGCGCCAGATTTTCACGTACGCGTCTTGGATGGCGTCCTCCGCTTCAGCCCGGTCCTGCAAGATACGCAAGGCCACTGCAAAAAGCTTACGGCTCGTGCGCTCGTAAAGCTTTGCGAAAGCGCGCCGATCGCCGAGCGCGGTCTTGGCAATCAGGTCTTCCAAGTCAACTGCACCCATGAGGTCCCCATGCGCCGCTCGTCCCGGCGGCGCCTTGGCAATAGCCGCACTCGGCCGTTCAGACAATCATACGTTCGCGCGGCCGCACCGGCTTTCGGGAGGAGGGGATGTGTCGAGGCGAGGGGGATGAACGAGCGTCGGTTTGCCGCAACGGTTATTCCGCTGCGGCCCAACGTGGGAACGACGGGGATGTTGCCCTCAGCGTCGCCTAGGCGGCGCGGCTGCTGCGGCGGCGGGTGGAGCGCAGCAACAGGTCGATGACCATTTGCTGGTCGTCCGCATTGGCGTGGCGGAAAAGGTCGGCAATGGCGCCCGGGTGGGCGGCAAGGTCGGCCCGCGGGCTCGCCTTCGGTTTTTCGCCCATCAGCTCGCAGACGGAGGTGTTGAGCGCATCGGCAATGCGGCGCAGACGCAGGATCGAGATGTTGGCCTCGCCATATTCAAGGTGGGCGATGAAGCGTGTGGAGATGCCGCATAGCTCCGACAGGGCCCTGCGTGTCAGGCCCATCGATTTGCGTCGGCGCAGCACCTGGTCTCCCAGGCGCGAGAGAAAGCGCTCATCCGCCAGGCCGTCGTCCAAGGTCAATCCGTCGATGATGGGCTTCACGAATCCACTCCTGCTCTCAGTCAGGTAACGTTGCGCCGACTGTGGCATCGGTAGGACGCAAGCTTGGCGACCCGGTGGCCTTCGTCAGCCTTTTCTTGGTTCTGCGCCGCCGGCGGAATCATGTGAGGCGGCGAAACAACAACGACCTCAAAGAGGGCGGGTGCGCCTTTGCACCCGTGTGCACCCTATGCGTCATAACGTCGCGATCGATGTCAAGAGTCCAGCTTGAACGGGGCGCGATCCAGCTGCGGTGCGGCCACGGCCTCGGCAGAAACCGGGGCGTCTTCCAAGCTGACCAGCGCCGCGGCGACCATCGCGGCGCAAACGGTTTCGCCTTGGGATTCCGCTTCGTGGCGTGCAAACTCCAACAGGCGCACCAAGGCATCCCTGTCCGACAGGAGGGGATCCAATGGTCCTAGCGCCGAAAATGCATCGTACGAGACCGCCATAGTCGCTCCATTGCTCGACTGAACGTGCGTGACAAAGGAACACTAATGTGCCAGCGTGATTTTATCGTGAAACCACTTTAGGTCGATCCGGCGCGTCGACACTCATCCGTGAAATGCTAGCTTAGGGTGAGAGAAGTGGTTCTTTTAGACCTAAGGTAATGGTTGCGATGTTGCGTCTGAGGAATCGTGTCCGTGCAAACCGGCCGTACTGACTTTGAAGTCCGACTGTTAGGGTCACCGTCTCTCTCGGTCGCCGGCTCATCGGTTTCTTTTCCTACACGCAAGTCCAACGCCTTGTGTTTCTTACTGATTGCCACCAGCCCAAGGCGGTGGGATCGCACGCAGCTGAGCGCCATGCTGTGGGGCGAGTCGGAGGCTGAGCACGCCCGCGGCTCCCTGCGCAAAGCGCTGAGCCTGTTGTCGTCCCGTGCGGAGATCGGCGCCGTGATCGGCAGGGACCGCAACTCTGCGTGGTCGGAAGCGGACATTTCACGATCGGACCTTGCCGCTTTCAATCGCTGCCTGAAGGCCGCGTCCGAACAAGACTATGTGGATGCCCTCGCGTTGTGGCGGGGCGAACCCCTTGCCGGCCTTGAAATCGGCGAGGAGGGGTTTGACGAGTGGGTGTTCGCTTTCCGCAACTCCATGGTGGCGTCCACCCACACGCTGTTGTCCCAACGCCTTGCCGCACTGCCTGATGAGACGGGTACGCGATCCCTGGTGATTGCCTTGTCCCAGCTCATCACCCGCATCGAACCCAGTGACTGCGGGGCGAACGATCGTCTGATCCGCGCCCATGCTGCGCGCGGCGATGTGGCGGCGGCGATGGTGCAGTACCGCTCCTACGTGCGCGCGTTGGTGGACCTCAATGTCCCCGTGCCGCCCGAGATGGCAAAGTTCGCCGCGTCCCTTGCCGAAAGCGGGCGCAAACCCGCCGAATCGGCGGCCGACATCACCGCCGGCGACCTTGCCACCAGTCGCCGCACCCTCGGGGCAGGGCCTGGCTGGCCGCGTGTGGCGATCCTTCGGCCGTTGTCCATGCGGCCGATCCCCGACCTTTTGTCCTTCACCCATGAAGAGGTGATGCTCCAGCTGACGCGCTTTCGGAGCCTTCGCTGCTTCGACACGCCGACGGAGGACGAGAGCGGATCGGACACCCGCCAGATCAAGCTCTACGAGGATTTCACCCACGACTACCGCATCACCATGACGGCGGAGCCGCGGGCGCGGGCGATCTACGTGAAGTGCACCAACACCCATTCGGGCGAGGTGGTCTCCTACACCAAGCTGGACGAGGACGTTCTGGCCGACAGGCAGACGGCTGAGCAGTCCATCGCGTCTGCCATCAACGCCATTCACGAGGACATCCTCTCAAGCCACTTCTACCAGCCGGAGGCGCAAGCTTCGCCCTTCCGCCGGTGGTTGCAGGCCTACAAATTGATGCAGGAGTTCACGCTTGAGGCGGACGACGAGGCGCTGACCATCCTGGAGAGCCTGGCCAAGCACCCCAAAGGCAAGTCGCTGAGCCTTGTGCACTCGTCCATCAGCTCCTCGTTGCTGAAACGGCGCCTTCTGAACCCCAGCTCCCTTAACGATGCGGCCGAGTTCAGTCGTGCGGTGGATGCCGCCCGTCACGCTTTGGCGTTGGACAGCCTCGAGCCGTTCAACCACGTGGTGTCCGCCTGGGCCCATATGCAGACCAACAACCACGCCCGCGCCCTTGACGCGTTCGACACGGCGTTGCGTCTGAACCCCTACTCTTCGCGCATGTTGATGAGTGCGTCCCAAGGCAATGCCTACGGCGGCAACTTGCGTCGCGCGCGCGAACTGTCCGACAGGGCAATGGCCCTCAGCAACCGCTGGATCCCGCCCTACTTCCACTCCTACAACGCACGCCTTGCGTTCTTGGAGGGGAGCCTTGTGGAATGTCAGAGCCATCTTGAGCGCGCCCCCGACAACATCGAAAACGCGATTTTGTCCACCATCGTTGCCACGGAGCTCGGCCGCAAATCCGACGCCTCGTGCGCCAAAGACGCCATGATGCGACGCGTCCAGTCCACGGCGCCCCAACTGATGAACGATACCAATCAGTTCGCCAGCTGGATCAGTTCCACCAGCATGATCAAGGATCCGCTGCAAAGGCGCCGTTTCCTTTCGGGCCTTGAGAGGGCCGGTGTCCCGCTGACGGG
>JBCDCF010000386.1:0-4410 GCA_039182345.1 Pseudomonadota bacterium | reverse complement strand
CTGGCGGCGGCCGCCGTCATCAGGGAGATGACCGCGACGGGACCGACCGCAAGCGCACTGCTGGTGCCAAAGACGGCGTAAAGCACAAGCGGCAGGATGGAGGCGTAAAGGCCCATCTGCGGCGGCAGCCCTGCAAGGAGCGCATAGGCCAGCGATTGGGGGATCAGCATGATCGTCACGATGATCGCGGCGACCAGATCGCTCGACAGGGCCGCCCCGTTATAGGTGCGGCCCCAGGAGAGGATGGGAACGGAGCGCGACAGGCGCCCTGATGGCGTCACGGGTCGGCTACCCCACAAGCTCGGGCTTGGCGCCCCATTCCTTACCGCGCAGCATGGCGCGCCAGTAGAGGGTGGGCAAAAGCCTCTCCTTCAACATCCAGGCAAGGCGCGTGGGCTTGGTGCCATCATTGACCCAGCGCGGGAAGCTTGGCAGCAGCTTACCGCCATAGCCAAACTCCGCGAGCACGATCTTGCCCCTCTCCACCGTCAGAGGGCAGGAGCCATAGCCGTCATAGTGGGCGCGCTGACCCTTGCGGCCCATGTCGGCCAGGAGGTTCTCGGCCACGACGGGGGCCTGCTTGCGGGCAGCCGCCGCGGTCTTGGCGTTGGGCGCGTTCATCACATCGCCAAGGCTATAAACATTCTCATAGCGCTTGTGGCGCAGGGTAGACTGGTCGACATCCACCCACCCTGCCTGGTCGGCAAGGGGGCTGACGCGCACAAAGTCAGGCGCTGTCTGCGGCGGGCAGATGTGGATCATGTCGAAGTGCCGCTCCTCAACGTGAGTCTCGCCGTCCTTGGTGACGGAGAACCAGGCAGTCTTCGACGGCCCGTCGATGCGCGTCAGATTATGGCTCAGGAGAAGGGCCACACCATAGCGCTCGATGTAGCGCTGGAGTGTGGGCACGAAGTCTTTGACGCCAAAGAGGACGGCGCCTGCGTTCAAGAACTCCACATCGATGTCATTCAGCCGCCCGGTACGCCGCCACGCGTCGGCCGCCAGATACATGGCCTTTTGCGGCGCGCCGGCGCACTTGATGGGCATGGGCGGCTGGGTGAAGAGCGCTTTGCCCCCCTTCAACTCCTCGATCAGCTTCCAGGTGTAAGGGGCCAGATCGTAGCGGTAGTTGGAGGTGACGCCGTTACGGCCGAGGGTGTCTGCAAGGCCCTCAATGCCCGCCCAGTTCAGCTTCAGCCCCGGGCATACGATGAGCCTGGTGTACTTCACCACACGGCAACCATCCAGGATCAGCGCGTTGTCATCGGGCTCGAACGCGGCGACGGCCGCCTTGATCCAACTGACGCCTTTGGGGATGAGGGCTGCCATCGGCCGCACGGTGTGCTCGGGCCGGAAAACCCCTGCCCCCACAAGGGTCCAGCCGGGCTGGTAGTAGTGCATGTCCGCAGGGTCGACGATGGCAATGTCGAGGTCGCCGTCGCGGGCCAGAAGACTTGCCGCCACGGAAATGCCGGCCGCACCGCCACCCACGATGACGATGTCATGGCTGGCATCGGCAACGTCGGTGGGGGTGCGTCCGCCGGCGGCGATGCGGCGCACAACACCCGACATGTCGTAGCCGGCAGCGCCCGTGCGGTCCAAAATGTCGGAGACGGTGCGCGTCGCCCCCTCGTTCAGCGCCCATAACGTGGCTGAGCGCGTACCTGTGCGGCAGTAGGCCAAGACGGGCTTTGGCAGCGCGGCCATGATCTCGCCGAAGCCTGCCGCCTGCTCGTCGGTGATGCGCCCTGGCACCACGGGCTGGTAGATGGCCTCGATCCCTGCCGCCTTCGCCGCAGCGTCGATTTCGGCAAAGGCCGGCTGGTCCGGCCCCTCCCCGTCGGGACGGTTGCAGATGATGGCGCGAAAGCCATGGTCGGCGAGCGTTTGGACATCCCCCTTGGTGATCTGCCCGGTGACGGACAGTTCCTTGGTGATGGATTTTGCAATCTCGTCCGCCTCGCGAACGGCTGTATCAGTGGCTGTCATGGTGAGCCTCCCTCACAGCGTGTTCACGGGCACTTTGAGGAAGGACTTGCCGTCCTCTTCGGCCGGCGGAAGCTGGCCTGCGCGCATGTTCACCTGAAGCGACGGGATGATGAGCTTTGGCATATCAAGCGTTGCATCACGGTCGGTACGCATCTTGATGAATTCTTCGCGGCTCTTGCCGGACCCGACGTGGATGTTGTTGGCCTTTTCTTCCGCCACCGTCGTCTCCCAGCGGATCTCGCGGCCGCCAGGGCCATAGTCGTGGCACATGAAAAGGCGCATCGCGTCGGGCAGCGCAAAGATCTTCTGGATGGAATCGTACAAGATGCCAGCGTCCCCGCCGGGGAAGTCGGCCCGCGCGGTGCCGCCATCGGGCATGAACAAGGTGTCGCCCACGAAGGCGGCATCGCCCATCACATGGGTCATGCAGGCGGGGGTGTGGCCAGGGGTGTGGATGGCAAAGCACGTCATCGCGCCCACCTGGTAGGTGTCGCCATCTTCAAACAGGCAGTCGAACTGGCTGCCGTCCCTTTGGAACGCAGTCCCTTCGTTAAACACCTTGCCGAATGTGTCCTGTACGACGGTGATGTTGGCGCCAATGCCAATCTTCCCGCCCAGCTTTTCCTGGATGTAAGGGGCTGCGGACAGGTGATCGGCGTGGACATGGGTCTCGATCAGCCACTCCACCCTGAGGCCCTTGTCCTTCACAAAGGCTATCACCGCATCGGCATTGTCGAAGGTGATGCGCCCTGCCGCGTAGTCGATGTCCATGACGCAGTCGATGACCGCGCAGGCGTCGGACGCAGGGTCTTGGGCCACGTAGGTGACGGTGTTGGTGGCCTCGTCGAAAAACGCGGTGACGTTGGGTTTCACTGAGACATCGACGGGATAGGTCTTCATCGGTGCGTCTCCTTGTGTGTTGTTGCGAGAGGTTTGGGGGCGCCTTCGGCAGCGCCCGGCCGGACAAGCCGTGCCAGGTAAAACCCGGCAACCATGGCGGCGACGAAAGCGAGCGTCGGCGTCATGGCGAAGGGGATGGCGGTCAGCGCAGGACCTGGGCAGTAGCCAGCAAGCCCCCAGCCGACGCCGAAAAGGACCGCGCCACCCACCAGAGGGGTATCCACATCGCGCTTCGTGGGAAGGCGCAGGCGGTCGGCAAACAATGGCCGCCCGCGCTGCCTCACCAGCCAGAACCCCGGCAAAGCCACGGCAATGGCCCCGCCCATAACAAAGGCAAGACTGGGGTCGAAGGTGCCGAACAGGTCCAGAAAATTCTGCACCTTCAAAGGGTTGATCATGCCTGAGACAATCAGCCCAAGGCCGAACACAAGCCCGCTCACGAGCGCTGCGAGAATGGAAAGGACGGGCCCCATCATCACCCCCCCATCCCGTGGCGGACGACGAGGACGGTGAGGAAGGCCGCTGCCATGAAAACGCATGTGGCCACGAGCGATCGCACCGAAAGGCGCGACAGCCCGCACACACCGTGGCCCGAGGTGCAGCCGTTGCCAATGGCCGTGCCAAGGCCCACCAGAAGGCCGCCTGCCACCATCACGCCAAGGCTGGGGTTTACCGTCATCTGCGGTGCGCTGCCTGTGGCGGCCATGTAAACGACGGGGGCTGCAAACAGCCCCAGGACAAACGCGGCACCCACCGCTGCCGATACCCCTCCCCTCAGCGGCGGAAGGGCCGATTGGGCAAGCCCGCTGATGCCGGCAATGCGACCGGTGGTGGCAAGGAGCATGACGGCCGCAAGGCCGATCATCATGCCTCCAACAAGTGAGGCGAATGGCGTAAAGGCGGTGGACACGGCCGGTTTCCCTGCGGTTTGGGTGCCCGCGGCGGTGCCGTCCACGCCCATAGCGCGGTCAGACATCTCGCGACGCGGAACGGCAGTTCGCACGCTTCAGGGTCGCGAGATTTGATCTGAATCAAGTTTGGCCGTCGGCAGCCAAATAAACCCCGAGGGGTATCGTCGCAGGTCGATTGTCCAGGGCTACGGCGCCGCCCTGGACACACCTTCGCCACGTTTTGCCATGGTCGTCTGCCAGGCGAACACGCCAATCAACAGGCTGAAGCCTGCAATGTCGGTCCACAGCCCCGGCTTGATGAGGACAAGGGCCGCCGCCAGCAGCGCCAGCCGTTCGATGGCACTGGCACGCCCTTTGAGGTAGCCAATCATCCCGGCCGCCAGACAGATGACGCCTGTGGTGGCCGTCACCAGCGTGGTGGCGATGGTGGTCCACGAGCCGATCAGCAGGATCGACGGCCCGAACACGAACATGAAGGGGATGATGTAGCCGGTCGCCCCCAGCTTCAGGGCCGTCAGCCCCGTATCCCACAAACCGGCCCGCGAGATGCCGTTGGCCGCATAGACCGCCATCGCCACAGGCGGCGTGATGGCCGACAAAATCGCGTAGT
>JBCDCF010000385.1:0-4422 GCA_039182345.1 Pseudomonadota bacterium | reverse complement strand
CTCGCTCGTCCGTCCCGCCATCGTCCAACAGGAAGACGTTGAGCTTGTCGGACGGGTAGTCCATTTGCTTGGCGGCCGACAGCGTGGTCGCCAAAAGCTGCGGGCTTTCGTTGATGGACGGGATGAACACATCCACCGTCGGCAACACGCTGTCCCGGTTCAGCGTCTTCTTGGGGCGGTTCAAGGGGTCGGCCACCGAGAACAGCGACAAGAACAGCATCACCACCGAGTACATTTCGGCAAGGTAGAGGAGGAAGCCTGGGATGAAGTTCTCAAGCTCCGACACCGGCGGGATGGTGGTGAAGGTGCGCCAATAAACGTAGCGCAGCACCACAGCGGTGCCGAGGGCAAGGACGATGGCCCGCATCGCCCCCTTGCGGTCGAACATCTTCAACACGGCAATGATGACCACGATGATCATCGAAGTGACGAAGTGGGTGTCGAGGTTCACCGGCTGCGTCACCAGGAACAGGATCAGCGCGGCGGTGGCCAGCCAAAGCAGGAAGACCAGAAACTTCATGACGCACTCCTCATCGCGGCGGAACGGTGCGTCGCGGCCGCTGCGGCGGCCCCCCTTGTACGCGGCGTCAGCCCATCACACAGCGTTGGTGCATGACGCCTGAAGCGCAACGAAAGGGGCGTTCCGGTCATCGCCTGTCTCCGTGTGGGAGCGAGGGTATGGCCCACGGGAGGTCTCATCTTAGAGTTGTTCTGCATTCTCGATACGCCCTTCCCGTGCGACGATCAATCTGAACGGTCCCACGGACGAAACGCCGCGCCGGGTTTCTCAAGCCAAGCCTTTCGAAGTGGGCGCGTCACCGGGCGAATACCCTCCATTAACCACATTTTTGCCCTTTTGGTCACGCGGCGAAACAGCACGAGCGCTGCGTTCGGGCGACGAAAGTTAACGCGCATCAAGGTTAACAAACGATCAAGGAAGTTCGCTCAAGACTGAGCCTCAGAAGCTGATTCAGCACGAATCGGCCACGGGTCCCCGGCGGGTTTGTGCCGGAGGATACGATACGAAACGAGGCTGGATGCGATGACCGCTCGATCGCACTGCGTGCGTGGGGCCGCGACACTGCTCCTTGCAGGCGCTGTCGCGGGGTGCGCCTACGACCAAGGCGGCTTTAAGACCGCCACGTTGAACAAAGAAGTCCCTGTCACCAACGCGTTCATCATGCCGCCGCCCGGCGGACCGCAACCCATTGCCGTGTTGGAAAACCGCTACGAAAACGGGCTCGCGCAGGACATCTTACTGCGCAACCGGTCGGGCTCGCGCGGGCAAAACGCCATCATCGTGCGCGCGTTCGGGCCCATGGGGCGCGACCGCGGGCAGGGGCGCCTCAGCACCGACATTCCAAGCGTCACCACCATCCGCAAGGAAATGCGCGAGCGGCTGCCGGGCGTTCACATGGAGATCTCGGGCCTTTATGTGCAAAACCGCTATGGCCCGTTCAGCTACGCCGTCGGCCGTTCCCGGTCCGCCGGCAACTGTATTTATGCCTGGCAGCGGATTTCGGCCGAGGCGAAGGTGTTTTCGGCCCAGCGGGGCGCCATCACGTGGCGTTTGCGGCTGTGCGATACCAAGACCTCTGCCCGCGACCTCCTGCTCGTCGCCTATGGGATGACCATCAACGGCTACTTCCTGTCGCGCAGCTGGAACCCTTATGGCGACCCACCGCCGCTGGACGATCGCGTGGGAACCCCTGGCGCCACGATTTTGCCCGAACAGGCTGTGGACCGCACGGTCATTGCGCCGAACTCCTATGGCGAGGCGAGGCGTGAGCGCATCAGGGCGCCATCGCGCAGCCGGCCGCGACCTGCCGCACCGCCGCGCCCGACGGTCCTCAATGACCCTGTGCCTGGCTCTGCCGTGGTCCCGCGGCCTGAAAACACAGACCTCAACGACCCGCGTGTGGAGGACTCCAACCTGCCGCGCGCAGGCTCCGCGGCCACACGGTTCGACGTGCCGACGCCGCCGTCCCAAAGGGGCGTGATTTCCCCGACGCCGGCGCCGACGCGGACGGTGCCGAGCGTCGCGCCGCCTCCTGCAACGGGCACAGGGGTGACGCTCCCAAGGCGTACGGATGCGCGGCTTCCCTCGGTGCGCGTTGTGGAAGTTGTGGAAAACTAAAGGGCCATTGCGGCGGCGCAGACGGTTCTGCGCCCGCCGCGCCCATCGACGTTCGCCGCACAGGCGCATCCGTCTGCTGCGGCAACACACAGCCCGCTTCACGGGCTGCACGAGCGACGGTCGCGTCGCGTAACACCGATGCGGCCGGCATCCACTGCCTCAAACTTGCCCCGGAACACACCCTGTTCCGGGGCCTTTTTTGTGGCGGGTCAGCCGATCAGCCGGTCAGGCTGGTCTCATCCATCGCCGTTTGGAAAAAGGTGCGGAAGGGCTCGGTCCATGGGGTGGGCCGTGTGTCTTCCCGCGTGACGAAGACGTGGGTGAAATGGGCATCGGCGGCGGCCCGTGCATCCGCCCCTTCGGCAGCGGCGAAGAGGCCGATGTTCCAGGTGACGCTGGTGCGGCCGAGGCGCGCAACCTTCAGGCCCAGCGCGATTTCTTGTGGAAACTCCAAAGGGGCGTGGTAGCGGCAGCCACTCTCCACAACCAGCGCGATTTTGGCGGCGGTGTGGATGTTCATCCCCGTCGCCCTCAGCATCGCCCCGTTCACCGCCGTGTCGATGAGGCTGTAGTAGATCACGTTGTTCACGTGGCCGTAGATGTCATTGTCGGCCCAGCGGGTGGGGACCAGCTCGCACAAGGGATAGTCCCGGCGCCGGGTGGGGGGTGCGCGCTCGACCATGAGGTGCCTTTCGGGAGAACAGTTCGGGAGGCGAAGGCCTAAAGGGCCGGCACCAGGGCGTCGGCCACCAGCCCGATGAAGAGGAGCCAGCCCGCCCATCGGTTGGATTTGAAGGCGGCAAGGCAGGAGGACGGGTTCTCCGGCGCGACCCGCCACAGCTGGTAGGCAAGGTGCGCGACAAAGGCCGCCAACCCTATAAAGCCTAGGAGGCCCGCCCCCGCCAGCCACAGAGCCACGGTCAGCGCGGCCGCCGTCAGCCCATAGGCAAGGCCCACCCCAAGGCGCGAGTGGCTGCCGAACAGCCGCGCCGTTGAGCGCACGCCGATGATGGCATCGTCCCGCTTGTCCTGGAGGGCGTAGATGGTGTCGTACCCCACCGTCCATGCGATGGCGGCGACGTAAAGGGCAATGGGCGCGGCGGATAGGCTGCCGAACGCTGCCGTCCAGCCCAGCAGCGCCCCCCACGAAAAGGCAAATCCCAGAACGATCTGCGGCCAGTGGGTCACCCGTTTTGCCAAAGGGTAGAGCGCGACGATCGCCAAGGAGCCGAACGCTGTGAAAATGGTGGTCTGGTTGAACTGAAGCACCACCGCCAGGCCGATGAAGGCAAGGGCGAGCATGAAAAGGGTCGCCGCTTCCGTGCTCACCTGGCCGCTTGGGATGGGCCGTGAGCGTGTGCGCTCCACCTGCGCGTCGATCTTGCGGTCCAAGATGTCGTTGTAGGTGCAGCCCGCGCCGCGCATCACCACCGCGCCCACGAGAAACAGCACGAGGTGGTAAAGGTTTGGCGCGGTCTGGCCGGCCACCCCTGCCAGCGCCGTGCCCCACCAGCACGGCCACAGAAGGAGCCACCACCCGATGGGCCTGTCGAGCCGCGCCAACCGCGCGAATGGCAAGAGGCGCGCCGGCACGAAACGGTCCACCAGGTTGCCGCGCGGCGCATCGGCAACGTGCCCATGAGGCACGTGTTCGGCCTTGACCATCGCCTCTCTCCCCAACTCCCGCTTCGGTTTGCTTGCGCGGGCCGCGCAGGATCGGTGATAGCAAGTGGCTTCGACAGTGGGAACGATGATGCGCGCGCGCCATGTCGCGGGCGAAGGTGGATCGGTCAAAAATGGCAAGCGGCGCAGCAACGGTTTTGGTGGTGGGATCTGGCGGACGGGAGCATGCCCTCGGCGCTGCCCTTGCCGCCTCGCCTGAGGTGGCGCGCGTTGTTTTTGCCGGCGGTCCCAACGCAGGCCTTGAAGCCATTGCCGAGCGGATCGACCCCATTGCCGCCGAGAGCGGCGCTTACGATCTTGTGGTGATTGGCCCGGAGGCCCCCTTGGTGGACGGCCTTGCCGACAGGCTGCACGCCAAAGGTATGCCTGTGTTCGGCCCGTCGGCGGCGGCGGCGCAGTTGGAAGCCTCAAAGGCCTACACCAAGGCGGTGTGCGAGGCCGCGGGGGTGCCCACAGCAAGGGCTGCCGTGTTCGATGCGCTCGCCCCCGCCCTTGCCCATGTGGAGGCAAGTGGCGGCCCCCAGGTGGTGAAGGCGGACGGGCTGGCCGCCGGCAAAGGCGTTGTGGTGGCCGCCACTGCGCAAGAGGCGGCCGATGCGGTG
>JBCDCF010000384.1:0-4427 GCA_039182345.1 Pseudomonadota bacterium | reverse complement strand
GCCGACCTTGCCGCGTGAGGCACCTGTGAAGGTTGCCCTCTTCACCCCCATGAAGCCGCCGGACCATCCGGTTCCCTCAGGCGACCGCACCTTTGCCCGCCTCATCAAGCGCGCGCTTGTGGCGGCAGGCCACACGGTTAGCCTTCCCTCAACGCTTACCACCTGGCGCAAAACGCCTGAGGGCCTTGAGGCCCTAGTGCAAAGTGCCGATGAAGAGGGGAGGCGGATTGCCGCGTCCTGGGAGGGGGACGGCCCGCCCGACGCCATCCTCACCTACCACAACTACCACAAAGCGCCCGACCTTCTGGGCCGAGCGTTGGCGGAGCGCTTTGGCCTTCCTTACGCAATCGTCGAGGCCAGCCGCGCCCCCAAGCGCGCCCACGACGCATGGGCCACCCACTTCGCCCTTGCCGACGATGCGTTGAAGCGGGCCGATGCCCTTGCCGCCGTCACACGCCTTGACGAGGCTGGCCTCACAGCCTTCCGCCCCGACACGGTGGTGCGCCTGCCTCCCTTCATCGACACCGCACCGTTTGACGGCCCGCGCCACACCCCGCCCGGACACCGCCTCGTCACCGCGGTCATGATGCGACCGGGCCGCAAAGCAGCGTCCATGCGCGTCCTCGCCGATGCGTTCGCAAAGATCCGCGTGGCCCTCCCCACAGCCGAGCTCACCGTTGCCGGCGACGGGGATGCGCGTGCCGAGCTGGAGCCGCTGTTCGACGGGGCCCAGTTCGTCGGTCGGCTCGGCCAAGAGGACCTTGCCCAACTGTTTGCCCAGTCCGACATTTTCGTGTGGCCTGCCATTGATGAGCCTTTCGGCTTTGTCTTCCTGGAAGCGCAGGCAGCGGGGCTTCCTGTGGTTGGCGGAGCGGCCCGCGGCGTGGTCGATATTGTGGACGACGGCACAACGGGCCTTCTCGTGCCCCCCAGCGATGCAAATGCCTTTGCCAACGCCGTTGTGAGCCTCCTGAACGACCCCGAAAGGCGGTTGGCCATGGGCAAAGCCGGACGCGCCTTCATGGCCAACAACGACCTTGCCGCAGGGGCCGCGCGGCTGACTGCGCTCCTTGCCCGCGCCGCTGACCGCCGCAACGCTTTGACGGCAGGCTGATGCGCGCCGTCATCCACGTTCAGCACCTTTTGGGGACGGGGCACACGGTAAGGGCCGCCGCCCTTGCCCGCGCCCTTACCGCTAATGGGGTGGAGGTCACCCTTGTTCTGGGAGCCCGTCCGCCGGCAACCCTTGACCTTGGCGGGCTCGCAAGGGTTCAGCTGCCGCCGGTTCTGGCCACGGACGCCACGTTCAAAATCCTTCTGGGTGACGACGGAACGCCCTACGAAGACCTGATGGATGAGCGGCGGGAGACCTTCGCCGCCACCGTCGCCTCCGTCAAACCGGACATTTTGCTCACCGAAACCTTCCCGTTTGGCAGGCGTCGCTTTGCCGGTGAGGTCGTGCCGATCCTCAAAGAGCTTCCCGCGCCGCGCCCCATCGTCGCCGCATCCGTCCGCGACGTTCTTGTCCAGAAGTCGCCGCAGAAGGAGAGGGAGATGGCCGCCCTTGCAAGGGCCCACTATGACTGTGTCCTCGTCCACGCCGACCCCCACTTCGTCACGCTGGGGGAGAGTTTCGGGGCCGCCGGCGATGTGGCCGACCTCATCCGCTACACGGGCTTCGTCCACGCCCCAGCACCTGCCGCGGCGCCCTGCAGGAAGGGCATCATGGTTTCGGCAGGGGGCGGCGACGTGGGGGCAAACCTTGTGGAGGCCGCCATAGCCGCCGCGCGCCAGTTGGATCAGCACCCCTGGCACATCCTCGTCTCCCACTGGGTGGAGGAGGCAACGCTGCACCGCTGGCAAGCGTCCGCCCCCGACTACGTGAGGGTGGAGCGCAACCGCCCCGATTTCCGCACCCTGTTGTCGGGCGCGGCGCTCTCCATCAGTCAGGCCGGTTACAACACCGTCCTTGATGTGATTGCCGCAGGCACACGGGCCATCCTCGTCCCGTTCGCGGCAGAAGGCGAGGATGAGCAGACCAAGCGTGCCGCTGCCCTCCAACGCCGGGGCCTTGCCCAGGTGTTGCCGGAGAGCACCCTGTCCGCCCAAGGGCTTGCCGCCCTTGTGGAGACGGCACTTATCGCACCCCTGCCACAACGGCCCGCCATCGACCTCAACGGTGCCGCCCAGAGCGCCGCCATCCTGGTTGAGGCCGCGAGAGCGCGATGAGCGACCCCCTGGCCCCCCTGCGCACCGCGCTGGACCGGGCGGCACAGACGGGGTCGCCCCTTGCCTTCTGGTGGCGCGATGATGACGCCTGCCATCCCGGACCCCGCCTCGACGCGCTTTTTGCCATGGCAAATCACCATGGTGCGCCGCTTGCCCTTGCCGTCATCCCCGATCAGGTGAGCGATGCCGTCCTTGCCCGGTGCGAGAGGGATGGCGTTGCCGTTCTCCAGCACGGCCTGTCCCACACCAACCACCAGACCACAGGGAAAGCGGCCGAACTCGGCAATGCGCGCCCACTCGACGCCGTCCTTGCCGATTGCGCAAAGGGGAGGGAGCGCCTTGCCGCCTCGCCCGCCTTCCTGCCTGTGATGGTGCCGCCATGGAACAGGATGCGGGCCGACCTTGCCACCCCCCTCGCAAAGGCCGGCTATAGCGGAGTGTCGTTGTTCGCCGGGCCGCAGCACACGGGGCCCTTACGGCGGGTGGACACCCACATCGACCCCATCGCTTGGCGCACCGACCGCGACTGCCTTAACGATGCTGCGCTTGCTGATGCGATGCAGTCCGCCCTAGCGCTGCCAAACCCTGGTGCCCTCGGCCTTCTCACCCACCATGCGGTCCACACCGACCGTGTGTGGGCGTTCGTGGATGCCTTCGCGGGCTTGATCGCCTCACACCCTGGCGCGGTGTGGGCGGGGGCGGGCGATCTTTTCAAGGGGCCGTCATGAGCGATCCGTTTACGGCCATCGAGGACCTCAAAGGGGTGGATGGTGCCCTCTTCGGGCTCGATTTCGGCACGCGGACCATAGGGATTTCGGTGTCCGACACTGGCTGGCGCGTCGCCTCGCCGCTGACCACCATCCGCCGCACCAAATTCAAGGCCGACAGCACCGCACTGATGGACCTTGCCGCCCGCTACGCTGTGGGTGCCCTTGTGATCGGCATGCCCCTCAACATGGACGGGAGTGTCGGGCCGCGAGCACAATCAACACGCGATTTTGCACGCAACCTGCAAAAACTCACCGAAAGGCCATTGGTGGCGTGGGACGAGCGGCTGACGACGGTCGCAGCCGAGCGCGCTCTCATCGAGGCCGACACCTCCCGCGCCAAACGCAAGCTGATGATCGACAAGGTAGCGGCAACCCTCATCCTGCAAGGGGCGCTGGACAGGCTGGCCGCGCTCAATCTTCCGGAACGATGAAATCCAGGATCGACGTGGCGTCGAGCCGGCCGTCGAGGGCGCCATAGGTGACGCGGAAACGCTCACGAAGGCGCGTTGCAATGTAGGCATCGGAGACAACGCGGGGCAGGTTGCGCCGCATGGCTGAGGCTGCGGCCAGCATGGCCAGTTGCTCAGCGAAGGCACGGGCAAGGCTGGTGTCGCTGCCAGCGGCCTGGCCCAATTCGCGCACCTCGTCCACAAGGTCGGCGTGCTGGTCGCCAAGGTCGGCGCCCAGTTCGTCCAGCGCCTCGCGCAGCACGTTCTCGTCCCGCTCCACCATGGCGGCAATATCGAGCGCGGCCTCGCTGGTGGTCCCCTCCCAACGGGCATAGGCCACAAGGTCAGCAAGGATGCGCGCGGCAGGATGCTCGGCAAGAACGGTGTTTTCGCCGATGAGTTCGGCCACTTCGGCCACATACGCCGCCGCGGTCTTGGTGGCATAGATCCGCGCCGCAGGGGTGACGAGGCGGGCAACGGCATGGTCGCCATCGCGCTCGAAGGCCATGTCGAACGCCGAGGCAAGGCGCATGGCAAGGGCGGTGTGGGCGGCACACTCAAGTGCAAGATCGGACAGGACGCGCGCGTGCAGCGGATCGTCGATCAACGCCTTGCCGGCCCGTCGATGGTAGCGGGCATGGTGCACGGCGCGGGCCAATCCACCCCGCATGCCGCCGGCCATCACCACCGCGCCATCAAGCTGTGTGAGCGTGCGCACATCGCGCAGCACCTGAAAGCCGCGGCCAGGGTCGCCCACAAGGGTGCCCACAGCGCCGTCAAAGCCGAGCGCCACCACCGCCTGGGAGGCAAGGCCGCCAAGGGCAAGCATGCGCTCGATCCTGATGGCGTCCATGTTTTCCGGGTCGAATCGGGGAATGGCAACGGCCGTCGGCCCATCCTGCGTCAGGCATAGGGACAACACGATGTCGCCCATGGGTGCGGCCACCATCCACTTGCGGCCCCACAGGCGGATGGCATC
>JBCDCF010000383.1:0-4451 GCA_039182345.1 Pseudomonadota bacterium | reverse complement strand
CATCCTTCAGGTAGGCACCCTCGACACGTTGACCGAAGACCCCCACTACGCCGCCGTCGGAAGGCTCGTGGGGAGCCCCTCCATGGCCCTGTTCGAGGCCCATCTTGAAAACGACGCCGTCACCCTTTCCGACGGCAGCCTTTCGGTGGATGCCGGCGTGCTCAATCTCGGCGAGGCGACACCCGGGCCGGTCACCCTCGGCATCTGGCCAGAAGACATTGACCTTCGTCTTGAAGCCTCGGACGAGACCACGGACGGCACCGTCTGGGCAACGGACTTTCGCGGCCGCGACAGGGCGCTGGAGGTCCACTTCGGCAACAACCGCTTCCGCAAGGTGGTGCCGCTCACCATCAACCCGCACCAGGGCGAGACGGTCCACTTCACCGTCGACCCCCACAAAGCCTTCGTCTTCTCAGGCACAACCGGCGCGCGGCTCGACACGCGCACCAAGGAGGCGGCATGATCGACAGGCTTTATGCACTCGCCACGGGATTGATCCTCCTCGGCTTTGCCATGCTGTGCCAGCCCCTGTCACAATGGCTCTATTCGGCGGGGTTTCCCGTGCTTGTGGTGGGGGTCGTGGCCCACATCGTGCTCGACCACGTGCCAAAGCGCGCACCCACCGCACACAACAAGGATTGAGGGAGGCCGCCATGGGCGCCAAGACAAAAAAGATCGTCAACGACGTCGAAGCGCTGGTCCCTGAAGTAATCGAGGGGCTTGTGCTGGCCTCCCACGGCAGCTTGACGCCTGTGCCGGGGGTCAACGCGCTGATGCGCACCGACATCCCCGATGACAAGGTGGCCCTGTTGATCGGCGGCGGGTCAGGCCATGAGCCCATGTATACCGCCTATGTGGGTGACGGGCTGGCCGATGCGTCCGTGTGCGGCAACATCTTCGCAGCGCCGACGCCCGACATCATCCTTGAGGCCACCAAAGCCATTCACCGGGGCAAGGGCGTCCTTTTCGTCTACGGCAACTATGCCGGCGACAACATGAACTTCGACATTGCCGCGGAGCTGGCCGAGGCCGAGGGCATCACCGTCAAGACCGTGCGGGTGATGGACGATGTGGCCGTGCCCAAGCCTGAGGACAGGCGCGGCATCGGCGGGGCCTTCTACCAGGTGAAGGCGGCAGGAGCCATCTGCCGGACCGCCACCTCGCTGGACCAAGCCGCCGCCGATCTGGAGCGGATGCGCGAGGGTCTTCGCACCGTCGGCGTTGCGGTGGGCGCAGGTTCCCTCCCCGAGACGGGCGAGCCCACCTTCCACCTCCCCGACGATGAGCTTGAAATCGGCATGGGCGCCCATGGTGAGCCCGGCGTCGAGCGGCGCAAGATGATGGATGCGACCTCCCTTGCCAAAGAGATGACACGGCTTGTGGTGGACGACCTTCCATTCAGGTCCGGCGACAGGGTGGCCATGCTCCTCAACAATCTTGGCGCCACCACCATGATGGAGCTTTTGATCGTCAACCGCACCGTCCGCTCAGAGCTGGAAGCAGCGGGCATTGAGGTCGCGCGCACCGACATTGGCCCCTACCTCACCTGCCAGGAGATGGCCGGTTTCTCCCTCACCCTCCAGCGGCTTGACGATGCCATCGAAGGATGGATTAACGCCCCCTGCCGCTCCCCCGCTTTCGCCCAGGGAGCGTAAAGGTGTCCGGGCTCGGCATCGAGGACACGAAAGCCCGCCTCACCGCGGCGTGCGAGGCCATTGTCGCTGCCAAGGACGCTTTGTGCGCCGCCGACAGGGCCATTGGCGACGGCGACCATGGGGTGGGGATGGCGCGGGGCTTTTCCGCCGCCGCCGAGGCCCTTGCCACAAAGCCCGCCGCCACCGTGGGCGACCTTTTCAAGACGGTGGGCATGGCGGTGATGGGAAAGAGCGGCGGTGCGTCCGGCGCCGTCTTCGGCACCCTCTTCATGGCGGCCGCCAAACCCCTTGACGGCGACACCCTCACCACGAGCGGCCTTGCCGACGCGCTCCAGGAGGGTCTTGAAGCGGTGAAGAAGCGGGGCGGCGCGCAAGAAGGTCAGAAGACGGTCCTTGATGCCATCGCCCCCACCATCGCCGCCCTCAGGACAGTTTCTGGCGAAGACATCACAACCGCCCTTAAGACCGCTGCAGGCGCAGCCAAAGCCGGCGTCGACGCCACCAAGGACATGGTGGCCCGCACAGGCAAGGCCCGCACCCTCGGAGAGCGCTCCAAAGGCCATGTGGACCCTGGCGCCCAATCCTTCGCGCTGATCAGGGCCGCGTTCGCCGGGGAAGACGCGACGTTGGCGGGCTAAAAGTACGCCGCCCCTCGCGGCACTCTAAGCGGGATGTGCTAACGATTGCATGACCGATCGCGCAATTGGGCGAATGGGATGCCTGGTTGCGTCGCTAAGGTTGGGTGCGACGACTTGGCATGACCGAATGTGGCCGATATGAGGGGTCACACGGACGTGCAAAAAATCCCAATCGACCAGGGCGTACTCTTCATGGCTGAAACACTTCGCGGCCTTCTCAGCCCCCACCCGGCTGATGCTCCGGCGATCGGCGCACCGGGGCGCGACTGGCTAACCTATGGCGACCTTCGCGACATGACCGAGGCGGTGGCAACACGCCTTTACAGCGTGGGGATCGGCCGCGGCGACCGCGTTGCCATTGTCCTGCCGAATGGGCCCGAGATGGCGTGCGCGTTCCTGACCATCGGTCAGATCGCCATCACCGCGCCCCTCAATCCGGCCTACAGGGAGGACGAGTTCGCCTTTTATCTTGAGGACTTGCGGGCGAAAGCCATTGTCGTGGCCGACGGTGATACCGGTCCTGCCGTTGCAGCCGCCAACTCCTTCGGCCTGACGGTGCTGCGGCTGAAGGCCGACCCCGATGGCCCTGCAGGTGCCTTCACGTTAACGGCCGAGCGCGGCCATGGCACCGCCGATCATACCGCGCCTGAGGGGCACAGCGTGGCGCTGATCCTTCACACCTCAGGCACCACGTCGCGGCCGAAAATCGTGCCTTTGCAGCAGGCCAACATTGCCGCGTCCGCCAAGCACATTCGCGATTGCCTTGAGCTGACGCCCGACGACCGCTGCCTCAACATCATGCCCCTGTTTCACATTCATGGGCTGATTGCGGCAATCACCTCATCGCTGGCCGCAGGGGCCTCTGTGTGCTGCACGCCGGGGTTCGATGCATTGCGCTTCTTCACCTGGCTCAGCGATGTCAAACCCACCTGGTACACGGCCGTTCCCACCATGCATCAGGCCATCCTTGCCCGCGCGCCGCGCAACAAAGAGGCGGTGGCGAACGCCAATCTGCGCTTCCTGCGCTCCTCGTCGGCCTCCCTCCCCGCCCAGGTGATGCTTGCCCTCAACGACACCTTCGGCGCCCCGGTCATTGAATCCTACGGGATGACGGAGGCGGCCCACCAGATGGCCTCCAACCCATTGCCGCCGCGGGCCCAGAAGCCCGGCTCGGTGGGCGTTGAAGCCGGCCCCCTGGTGCGCATTGCCGATGAGGCGCGCAACACCCTTATGACAGGGGATGCGGTGGGCGAAGTGGTGATCTCAGGCCCCAACGTCACCCCAGGCTACGAGGGCAATCCGGACGCCAACGAGAAAAGCTTCTTCATGGCCGATGGGATGCGCTGGTTCCGCACGGGCGATGAAGGCACCTTGGATGAGGAAGGCTACCTGCGCCTCACCGGCCGCCTGAAGGAAATCATCAACCGCGGCGGCGAGAAGGTGAGCCCGCTCGAAGTGGACGGCGTGTTGATGGACCATCCCGACATTGCCCAGGTGGTGACGTTCGCCATGCCCCACCCCAAGCTTGGCGAAGAGGTGGCAGCGGCCTGTGTCCTGCGCGATGGGGCGAGCGCCACGGAAAAGGACATCCGCGCCTTTGCGGCCGAGCGTGTGGCCGACTTCAAGGTCCCCCGCAGGGTGGTGATCCTTGATGAGATTCCGAAAGGCGCCACCGGCAAACTCCAACGCATCGGCCTTGCGGACAAGCTTGGCCTAGGGGCCGACCGGGCGTGAAGATCTGCATTTTTGGCGCCGGCGCCATCGGCGGCTACATGGGCGCAAAGAACGAGACGCTCACCGGTGCCTCGACCTACAGCGAGGCGCCTTTTGCCGGGTCGGTGTCGTTCGAGAAATTCAACGCGCCGGGCAAGGTCGAATGGGCGATCAACTGGACGCCGTCGCGCGACGGCTTCATCCAGAGTTATTGCAACACCGTGCCCACGCCCGAGGGCGGCACGCACGAGGCGGGATTCTGGGCGGCGATCCTCAAGGGGATCAAGGCCTATGGTGAGCTGGCCAGCAACAAGAAGGCCGGGATGATCACCCGCGAGGACCTGACCACCGGGGCCGGCGCGCTGGTGTCCTGTTTTATCCGCGAGCCTGAGTTCGTCGGCCAGACCAAGGACCGCCTGGCCACGGTCGACGCGCAGCGGATGGT
>JBCDCF010000382.1:0-4458 GCA_039182345.1 Pseudomonadota bacterium | reverse complement strand
GGCCGATGATGAGGAGTTCGGCAGGCAGCGTGCCAACTGCAAAAAGGCTGGTGTTGGGAAGGCGCGGAACGTCCTTGGCGAAGACGACGGCCTCGCCGAATGCGTCAATCAGGCTCACCTCGAACGCATCGCGCGCGGCCCGTGTGGCCGCCCATGCGTCGGGATCGGCGGCGGGACCCTCAAGGGCGGCGCCAAAGCCTGCGATGGCGGCAACGTTCTCCGTCCCCCCGCGAGCGCCGCGCTCCTGACCGCCGCCCAGCACCAGTGGCGGCACGATGAGGGGGGCTGAACGCACCAAAGCGCCCACCCCCGCTGGCGCGCCGATCTTGTGGCCTGACAGGGTGATGAGGTCCGCCGTCAGCGCCCCATCCGGCACACGGCCGAACGCTTGCACAGCGTCGGTGTGGAAGATGGCCCCGTGGGCAGCACACAAGGCGGCCATATCGGCCAAGGGCTGCAGGGCGCCGGTCTCATTGTTGGCGGCCATGACGGAGACAAGCGCCGGGCGCGCATCCCTCTCAAGGAGGCTTTGAAGGGCGGCAAGGTCGATAAGGCCGTTGGCGTCCACAGGGGCAACGGTGACATCCTTTGGCGCAAATCGGCCGCCCGAGCGCACCGCAGGGTGCTCCACCGCCGAAACGATGAGGCGCTCGGCCCCTGCCTCTCCCTTGCGCCCAACCCCTGGCGACAAGGCCGTCATGTTGGCCTCTGTGCCGCCGCTGGTGAAGGTCACATGGTCGGCAGGCACATCAAAGCGCGCGGCAATGGCTCGGCGGGCCCGCTCCACCAGCGCACGGCTTGCTCGTCCTTCGGCGTGAACGGAGGACGCATTGCCTGGCATCAACAGCGCCGCGAGGGCAGCCGCCCGCGCTGCCGGCACCACAGGGGCTGTGGCATTCCAGTCCAAATAAAGGCGCGTCACCGCCATCGACCCACCTTGAGACCCATTAGGCTTCGCCAATCGCTTGATTCGTGTCGTTTCGCTGATACATAACCTCGCCTCGCCGCAAACGATGGGATTGTGATGCCTGAGGTCATCTTTACCGGTCCGGCCGGCCGCCTTGAGGGGCGCTTGCAGCCGTCTTCAGACCGGCGTGCGCCGCTGGCGATCGTGCTCCACCCCCACCCGCATTTCGGGGGGACCATGAACAATCAGATTATCTACAATCTGTTCTACATGTTCAAAGAGCGCAATTTTACCGTGCTGCGCTTCAATTTTCGCGGTGTGGGCCGCAGCCAGGGTGAGTTCGACCATGGCGCGGGCGAGCTTGCGGACGCGGCCTCTGCGCTGGACTGGATGCAGTCCATGCACGCTGAAGCAAGGGGCTGCTGGATCGCGGGCTTTTCCTTCGGCGCATGGATCGGCATGCAGCTTTTGATGCGCCGGCCTGAGGTGGAGGGCTTCATGTCCATCGCCCCGCCGGCAAACCTGCACGACTTTTCGTTCCTTGCCCCCTGCCCGTCCTCAGGGCTCATCGTCCATGGCGATCGCGACCGTGTGGCCCTTCCGAAGGACACACAGACCCTCGTGGACAAGTTGAAGACCCAAAAAGGCATCGTCATCGACCACACCGTGGTGCCTGGCGCGAACCACTTCTTCGAAGGCCAGGTGGATGAGTTGATGGAGGTGTGCTCGGGCTATCTGGATCGGCGGCTCGGTCGCACCCCAAGCCCCGAACTTCTCCCAGGCGCTGCCCGCTGACCCTTTGGCTGGGCCGCCGGCCCACCATCGCGGCTGAGGGCGAGACCGCCCACCCCACTGAGCCGGAGCGCTGGACGTCCAGCGACTTTGCGATCTGTGTCGTGCAAACGACAGTGTCCTTGCCACAGGCGCTGGGGCCGCCTGCAATGGTGCCAGAGGTGTAGCGCGGCGCCCGCTTGTGACTATGTGTGCCTCCACGCAAGGAGGGCGCATGTCCGCAATCGTTTCGGTCAACAATCTGACCAAGGTCTACGCCTCGGGCTTTGAAGCGCTGATGGGCGTGGACCTTCAGATCGAAGAAGGCGAGATCCTGGCGCTTCTGGGCCCCAATGGCGCCGGGAAGACCACGCTCATCTCCACCATCTGCGGCATCTCCACCCCAAGCAGCGGCACCATCACGGTGGGCGGGCACGATGTGGTGCGCGACTACCGCGCCGCGCGCAGCCTCATCGGCCTGGTGCCGCAGGAGGTGAACTTGGAGCCGTTCATCTCCGTCTCCAATGCGGTCGCCTTCTCGCGGGGGCTGTTCAACAAGCCGCGGGACGACGCCTTCTTAGAGAAGACGCTGCGCCAGCTCTCCCTGTGGGACAAGAAGGACGATGCCATCAGAATGCTGTCGGGGGGCATGAAGCGGCGCGTGTTGATTGCCAAGGCCCTTGCCCACGAGCCGCGCGTCCTCTTCCTGGACGAGCCCACGGCAGGGGTCGACGTGGAGCTGCGCAAGGACATGTGGAACCTTGTGGCGGGCCTGAAGGAGGATGGCGTCACCATCATCCTCACCACCCATTACATCGAAGAGGCTGAGGCCATTGCCGACCGCGTCGGCGTCATCAACAAGGGCAAGATCCTGCTGGTGGAGGACAAGACCGACCTGATGGCGCGTATGGGCGGCAAGGACCTGACCATCGAGCTTGTGGAGCCCACAGAGACCATCCCCGAGGAACTGGCAAGCTTCAACCTTGAGCGCGCGCCGGACGGCCTCTCCCTCAAATACAGCTACGACGCCGGCGGCGAGCGCACAGGAATCACGCGGCTGTTGAACGCGTTGCAATCGGCAGGGCTGCAACTGAAGGACCTCAGAACACGGCAAAGCTCCCTTGAGGAGATCTTTGTGGACCTCGTGAAGGACAGGCCATGAATCTGGGTGCCATCAAGGCCATCTATGTCTCTGAAATGGCCCGCTTCCTGCGCACGTTGACGCAAAGCTTCATCTCGCCAGTGGTGTCCACAACGCTTTATTTCGTGGTGTTCGGTGCGGCCATCGGCAGCCGCATCCAACAGATCGAGGGGGTGGAGTACGCCGCCTTCATCGTGCCGGGCCTCATCATGCTGAGCGTCATGACACAGGGGATCAGCAACGCCTCTTTCGGCATCTATTTCCCCCGCTTCATAGGCACCATCTACGAGATCCTCTCCGCACCCATGAATTTCCTGGAGGTGGTCATCGGCTATGTGGGCGCGGCGGCCACGAAGGCGCTCTTCATCGGCATCATCATCCTGGCGACGGCGCACCTGTTCGTGGATATTCCCATCGCCCATCCCTTTGCGATGGTGGCCTTCCTGGTGCTGTCGTGCCTGTCCTTCGCCTTGCTCGGGTTCATCATCGGCATCTGGGCCGGCAATTTCGAGCAGCTGCAGCTCGTCCCTTTGTTGATCGTGACGCCCTTGGTGTTCCTTGGCGGGTCGTTCTACTCCATCAACATGCTGCCGCCCGTTTGGCAGACGGTGTCGCTGTTCAATCCTGTGGTCTACCTGGTGTCGGGCTTCCGCTGGTCGTTCTTCGGCGAGGGGGATGTGCCGATCGTGGCGAGCCTCCTTGCCATCTCAGGCTTCACGGTGTTGTGCCTGGTGGTCATCTGGCTGATTTTCCGCACAGGCTGGCGGCTTCGCACCTGAGCCCTTGTGCCGATGGCGCAAACGTGGCCACTTGGCGGCGTTTTCGGGAAGGAGGCCCCATGGCCGTGATCAGAGCGTTCCACCTCGCGAGCGTCGCCGTAGCCTTGGCGTCAACGCCCGCCCTTGCCCTGAAAGTGCCGCAGACAATGGGCGCGGCCGCCTCCTCAGACGTTGTGTCGGTCCAGCGCACGGTCACGGGGTTCGACCTTCAAGCGGTCTACTATGACGGCGGCCAGTTCATGAAACAGAGCGGCAATGCCTGGGTGGAACAGAACGTTTACGGCCAGTCATTCTCCTTTGTGGAGACCGCGCGGGGCGAGACGACGGTGATGCTCCACGACCCGTCGAGGGGCGTCTTCATTCAGATCAACCTTGCCGCAAACTCCATCGACATTGGCGAGGCGGGCCAGTCGTTCCAGCCGCTTTATACCATCACCGGCACGGAGCCCGGCCAGGTGGGCCGGCCCGCGTCCGACCCGCCGTTTTTCAACCGCGTGGAGTACACCTGTCCTGAGGGCCTCCCTTTGACGGTGGAGTACATCGAAGAGAACGGACAGAGCTACGTCCTCTACTCCATCGACGGCTCGCCTCAGGCACGTCTGGACCAGCAGATTTCCGGCTCAGGCGCCCGTTACAGCAACGGCGCCGACACCATCTGGAGCAAAGGCGACACCGTCTTGGTGGAACTGCGCGGCTACCAACGCCAGGAGACCTGTTACGAGCGCTAGAGGCGTTCCCGACTGTCGCGCAATATGACCGGCATGGCTGTACAGTCAGTCAGGCCGGCCCGTCTGAACGCGGATGGTTTAGCGGCCAGCGCGAAAGGGTCCGCCAAAGCGAAGGTTGATTCCTGCGCGGAT
>JBCDCF010000381.1:0-4476 GCA_039182345.1 Pseudomonadota bacterium | reverse complement strand
CGGCGTGGTCTCCTCAAAGATTGCCGACTTTCAGACCCAGCATCCCGACGTGCGCATCGACCAGACCTACGCCTATGCCGCCGACCTCACCCAGCGGCTGAGAAGCGGGACGCTCGACCTTGCCCTGTGCCCGCTTGCGCCCGACGCGGTGCCACAAGGGTGCCTGTTTCGCCCCTTGATGGCAGGTCGTAATGTCATCGCCTGCCGGCGCGGTCACCCTTTGACCTTGAAGAAGTCCTTGGCGCGCACGGATATCGGCGACTTTGCGTGGATCTCGCCGCCCGCCGACAGCCCCCTCTTCAGCGACCTGAAGCAGGTGCTTGCCAGCATCGGGATTGCCGATTTCAAGATCAGCTTTTCGGGCGGCTCCCTCAACTCCGTCCTCAACATGACCTCAGGCTCGGACGCACTGACGGTGCTGCCCCACTCGGTGGTGTTTGCCATGCGCGCCCAGTTCAAGGTAGAGGCCCTCGGCATCAGGATCGACCATCCCCGCCGCGACCTTGGGATTCTGACCGTGGAGGACGCTGCCATCACCCCAGCGGTGAGACGCTTTGGCGCCCACATCGAAAAGGCTTTTCAAAGCCTTGAGGCCACCATGGCGCACGTTGAGCAAAAAGCCATCTGGCGGGCGTGAGTGAGATCCTTATGCTCGGGGGCCGCCGCGCCTCAGTGGCACGTGAACCTGGAGACCGCCGTTGCGCCGCCAAAGCCAGCCTTGTCGATACAGCCGTGTGCGGGGTTGCGTTGCTCGAATCGGTGACCGCTCCTACAGAGCGCGCGGGCCGAGATCCGACCCATGGCATCGTCAATGCCCTCACGAACATGGTTGCCCCCACCGATGACTAGACTGACCCGCACCATCGCCGCCGCCTGCGGCGCTGTCCTCTTGTCCATCCCGGCATTCGCGGACGAGGACAGCGACATTGACGCCAAGGTGAAAGCCGCCTTGGCGAACCTTGACGGTCACGCCCGAACCATCATGGAACAAACGGGCCTTCCAGGCCTTGCGGTCGCCGTGGTGCACAATGGCGAGGTGGTGTTTGCCGAAGGCTACGGCGTCAAAGAGGTGGGCAAGGACAGTCCCATCACCCCGTCGACAGTGTTTCAGATCGCGTCCCTGTCAAAGTCGCTCGCCGCAACGGTGGTGGCCCGTCAGGTGGGCGAAGGAGTCGTCTCCTGGGACGATCCTGTCAAAACCCACCTCCCCTGGTTCACCTTGAGCGACCCGTGGGTCACCGACCATGTGACCATCGGCGACCTATTTGCCCACCGCTCAGGCCTTCCCGACCATGCCGGCGATGACCTTGAAGACTTCGGGTTCGGCCGCAAAGCCATCCTGGAGCGGCTCTCCGCCTTCCCCCTCAATCCGCTGCGCATCACCTACGCCTACACCAACTACGGGCTGACGGCGGCGGGTGAAGCGGTGGCGGTTGCCTCGGGCAAGACCTGGGCGGACCTGTCGGAAAACGTCCTCTACGCCCCCCTCGGCATGGACGACACAAGCTCCCGCTTTGCCGATTTCATCGCCAAGGAGGATCGCGCCATCGGCCACACGCGCGTTGACGGCACATTCGTCCCCTATCGCTCCCGCCAGCCCGATCCGCAGTCGCCGGCAGGGGGTGTCAGCTCCACCGTGCTCGATTTTTCCCGCTGGATGAGGATGGTCCTTGACGGCGGCATGGTGGACGGGACCGAGCTGGTCAAGGAAGAGGCCCTCAACAGCGCGCTCACCGTCCAGGTGGTGTCGAACCGGCGGGACAGTGCTGCCGTGCCTCCAAGCTTTTATGGCTTCGGCGTCGGTGTCTCTGTGGAGGATAGCGGCCGGATGATGCTGTCCCACTCGGGCGCCTTCACCCTTGGCGCGGGCACCAACTACCGCATGCTGCCTGCGCTGAACCTTGGCATCGTCGCCTTTTCCAATGGTGCCCCCGTCGGCGCGGTGGAAGCCTTGACCATGACGTTCACCGACGAGGTGCAGTACGGCGCACCGCGGCGGGACTGGCTGTCGCTTTTCCAGGGCGGCTTCGCGCAGATGCTGGCCCCCATTGGCGAGCTGGTGGGCCAGACGCCCCCGTCGGACGCAGCCCCGGCAGCGGCCCTTTCCGCCTACGAAGGCACCTACCAGAACGCTTACTTCGGCCCCCTCAAGGTGACGGCGGAAGACGATGGACTTGCCCTCACCATCGGCCCCGCGGGGATGACGTTCCCCCTCACACACTGGTCGGCCAACACCTTCACCGCCAGCATCATCAACGAAAGCCTCGTGGATGGCTCACTGTCACAGGTGATTTTCACCCCCTCCAACGATGGCACCATGGAATCGATGACGGTGGAGGTGTTGAACGAGGAAGGCTTTGGCACGTTCGCGCGCACACCCTGAAGGGTCGCCGGCAAGGCGCCTGCTCGAAAAGCGGGATTTCAGCAGCGTCTCGCGGGCACAAGCAGGTCAGCGGGCTCGCTTTCGCCAACCGCTCTTAGCGACCCATGGCCACAAGTCGGTCCGTCTCGGTCTCGATCGCGCCGATCAGCGCGTCCTTGAAGCTGCGCCGATCAAGGCCCGGTGCGATGGCGGGAAGGAAGGAGATGCGCACCGTTCCGGGGTACTTCACGTAGCGCTTGTGGGGCCACAGAAGGCCTGAGTTCAACGCGACGGGAACCGCAGGCACCTTCAGCTTCTCATAAAGGAAGAGCGCGCCCGGTTTATAGTCCGGCGGAGCGCCCACAGGTCGCCGCGTGCCTTCCGGGAAGATCACGATTTGAACGCCCTTTGCGAGCGCTGCCCCCGCGTCCACCACCAACTGCTTCAAGGCGGCCGAGCCTGCAGAGCGATCGATGGGGATCATCCCATAGTGACGCGCATACCAGCCGTAGATGGGGATCTTCAACAGCTCCTTTTTCAGGAAGATCACCCCCTCAGGCAGAAGCGGCAGGAGGGCATAGGTCTCCCACGCCGACTGGTGTTTACTGGCAACGAGCGCTGCACTCTTTGGGATGTTCTCCTCGCCGATCACCTCCATCTTCTGGCCCACGATCAGCTTCAAAAGCCAGATGTCGCCCTTCGCCCATGCGGTGAAAATGGGCCGTGTGGTCCGTGGCGGCAGCAAGAACACCCACACAAACAGCGTTGTCGTGACGAAGAAGTAGGTGGTGGAGACCACCGAGTAGATGACCGTGCGCACCAGCGCCAATGCATAGGCGGGAGCGGATGGATGGTGGACGCGGTCGGGGGCTTTGTCGTCGGTGTCTTGGGGTTCGGCTGTCACAATCGTCCCTTCGTGGCCCCTCTTTACGCGCCTTGGTCCATGTCCAGCGGGTGAGGATGCGCTCGCATCCAAGTCCGGCGCACGTCCTGATCGCTCGACCTAACCCTGATCGAACGGGACATGCGCTAGCCCTCAAGATGGGACAGTTGGTGACGCACCGACAGGGTCGCCGTCAAAACCACCAGCACCGCCACGGTGACGGCGACAGCCAGCGCCCCCACATAGCCCCACAGCCCGACGCTGAGGTCGCCGAAAAGGCTTGCCGCTGGCGCGCCCTGGGCGACCCCGAGGAGGGCATAAAGCTCCACCCCTCCAAGGAGGGCAACGGCGAGGATGGCGCCCACGAACGCCCCCTTCACCCCGATGCCCATGAAGCGCCTGCGGAAGGCTCGCGCCACAAAGCGGTCCTCCGCACCCAGCACATGCAAGACCTCAATGGTTGAGGCGTTGCTGGAAAGGGCAGCGCGCGTGGCAAACACCACCGTGATGGCCGTTGCCGCAAGCATCAAAGCAAGGACGGCAAGGGTGCCCCACGCTGCTGCCCCTGCCATCCTGGCGAGCCGATCGCTCCACGCGCCGTGATCGTCAAGGGAAACGCCAGGAATGTCGGCCAAGCGGAGGGAGAGGCTGTCGCCGTTGAAGTCCTCTCCCCGTTCGGCGGTGACGAGACGGGGCACAGGCAGGATCGACAGGTCCACCTCCGACCCCAGCCAAGGCTCCAGCAAGGCCTCCGCCTCCCCTTGGGAGGTGACGGTGACGGTGGCAAGGCCAGGGGTTGCGGCCATGGCGTCGGCCACCCTTTGGAGCCGCCCTTCAATGGGGTCGCCGTCAAGGGGGAGGACGGTAACGCTCACCTCCGTCAGAACGCCTGCGCTCCATTGAACGGCGGCTCGCTCCACCAACAAGGCGCCGCCCACCAAAAGGGCTGACAGGAAGGTCATGATGGCCACCACCGTCGTCAGCGAGCGTCCAGCGACGGTGCGTGGATCGATGAGAGGTCCTGGCGTTGCGGGAAGGGGTGACGGCGCGTCAACGTCGTCCACCACCTGGCCGCGGGGGCGGGGATGCTGGGTGTCCTCTGCTGTCCGTTCGCGCCCGTCGCCAAAGGGGCTTGGCGTATCTTCGGGCAGGTCTGGCGGGGTTGGCGGCGGCCCGTCTTGCCGCGCTTTGGCCTTTGCAGGCTCTGGCGGCGCCGCCGCTTCGGTTGCCT
>JBCDCF010000380.1:0-4480 GCA_039182345.1 Pseudomonadota bacterium | reverse complement strand
GAAATGGGCGGCGCGGGCGAGCCGGTGACGCTGGAGGAGGCACTCAACACGCTCCTCGACAGCGATCCGGCCAAGCGCAAACGCGCATCCGACGGGATTGGCAAGGCCCTCAAAGGGTCGGAGCGCACCTTCACGCTGATCACCAACACCCTCGCCAAGGACAAAGAGATTTCCGACCGTTGGCGCGGGTTTGAGGATGTGGCCGCCTCACGCCACCTTGCCAACAGGGTGGAGGGCGAGGTGGTGGACGCTTTGGTGGGGGCCGTGCGGGGGGCTTACCCGCGCCTGTCCCACCGCTACTACGCCATGAAGGCGCGCTGGTTCGGCAAGGACGCGCTCGACACGTGGGACCGCAATGCCCCCTTGCCCGATGCCGACGACAGGACCATTCCCTGGCCTGAGGCGCAGGAGACCGTGCTGTCCGCCTATGCCGGCTTTTCAGAAGAGCTTGCAGGCCTTGCCAAGCGCTTCTTCGACAATCCTTGGATTGATGCGCCTGTGCGGCCGGGAAAGGCGCCTGGCGCATTCTCCCACCCCACCGTGCCGTCGGCGCACCCTTATGTGCTTTTGAACTACCAGGGCCGCTCGCGCGATGTGATGACCCTGGCCCACGAGCTTGGCCACGGCGTGCACCAGATTCTTGCCGCACCCAACGGGGCGTTGATGGCACCGACGCCTTTGACGCTGGCCGAGACCGCCTCGGTGTTCGGCGAGATGCTCACCTTCCGCCGCCTCCTTGCCGAAGCGCCCGACGCCAAGACCCGCCGCGTGATGCTCGCCACCAAGGTGGAGGACATGTTGAACACGGTGGTGCGGCAGATCGCGTTCTATACGTTTGAGCGCAACGTCCACACCGCACGCAGAAAGGGTGAGCTAACGTCGGAGCAGCTGGGCGAAATCTGGCTCGACGTGCAAAGGGAATCGCTCGGCCCAGCGGTGCGCCTCAACGAGGGGTATGAGGTGTTTTGGGCCTACATCCCCCACTTCATCAACGCCCCGTTCTACGTCTACGCCTACGCGTTCGGCGATTGTCTGGTGAACTCGCTCTACGGCGTGTTCGAGAGGGAGCCCGACGGGTTCGAGGCCAAGTACATGGCACTTCTGTCCGCCGGCGGCACCAAGCACCATGCCGAGCTCTTGGCTCCCTTCGGTCTTGATGCGCGCGACCCGTCCTTCTGGCAGGCGGGTCTCGGAGTGATCGAAGGGCTGATGGACGAGCTCGAAGCGGCCGACAAGGCGGTCTGAGGACGGCATGACGGCTCTTGTCTCAAAGAGCGGTCATGCCACCGGCCCACGGCCGCTGCACGCCCCTTATGCGGGGCGTGCCAAGCCCTTCACCATCGGACTTGCCCCCTTGGGCGACCTCCCCTGGTTTGAGGTGGACGCGCGCCGCGACGGCGAACTTGCCCAGAAAGCGGCAATCTTTGCCGCCGAGCCGGGCGCGTTCATGGCCGAGGACGGCACCGAGGTGGTGCAGCAGGTGGTGTTGGCGCGGCTGGAGCGGCACCTGTCGGAGCACGGTCTGTTGCCGGCGACGGTGCCAACCATTGAAGGCGCAGCGCCTTTGGTGAGGGCAGCGCTCCTGGTGCAGGACGACCTCATTATCATGCGCGAAGGGCCTGAGGGTTACCGGCTGGTGGCAGCTGCCCTTTGCTTTCCGTCCGCCTGGTCGCTCGCCGAAAAGTTCGGCAGGCCCATGGATGAGATCCACACCATCGTGCCCGGTTGGAAAGGGCGGATGGCGGAGCGGGTGGCGCGCATATTCGACCACCTTGCCGCCGATGCACCTGTGTGGCGGCTCAATTGGTCGCTCCAATTGGGTGAGGCGTTGCGGCGGCCTCGCCCCAAACACGCCGATACGCCTGGGCCGGATGCCGCCGCGTTCGATGAGGCGGCGCTGTTTGTGCGGGTGGAACGGCAGACCCTGACGCGGCTCAGCGAAACGGGCGACATTCTGTTTACGATCAAGGTGATGCTCGATCCGCTCCAAGCCCTTGCCACCCACCCCGACGGGGTGCGCCTGCTGTCGGCCTTGCGCGATGAGGTGGTGGCGCTGACGCCTGACCAGCTGGCCTACAAAGGCTTGGTGGCAAGCCGGGACCGTGTGGTGGAGATGATCGACGTGCGGGCTGCGGCATTGGCGCCGGTGGCCGCCGCACCGCGATAAGGCCATGCTCGACCTCAGAAGATAGAAGGACGGGTGGCTTTGGAAACGACCTCGCCCAAGCGGGCACTCATCACTGGGGGTGCCCACAGGATCGGCCGTGCCATTGCCGAGGACCTTGCGGCGGCAGGCTATGATGTGGCGGTCCACGCCAACCGCTCAGGCGACGCGGCGGAGGACCTTGCCGCCACGCTGTCCAAGACCCACGGCGTGCGCACAGCCGTGGTCCGCGGCGACCTTGCCGCCGCCGGCGATGTGGCGGCCCTTGTGCCTGCTGCGACGGCGGCGCTGGGGCCGCTGGGGGTCCTTGTCAACAACGCATCGATTTTCGAAGAAGACAGCATCGAAACGCTGGACAGCGACCATTGGCGCCGGCACATGGCCGTCAATGCGGAAGCCCCCGCCGTCCTTACCCGCGCGTTCGCAGAGGCGTTTGAAGGGGGTGGCGGAGTGGGTGGCGGCACCGTGCCGCAGCCCCTTGGTCAGCCTGCCAGCGGTCTCGTGGTGAACATCACCGACCAAAGGGTGTGGAAGCCGACGCCGCGCTTTTTGAGCTACAGCGCCTCCAAAGCCACCTTGTGGTGGCTGACGCGAACCATGGCGCAAGCGCTCGCACCGCGTGTGCGTGTGGTCGCCCTTGGCCCCGGGCCCATCATCAAAGCTGCCAACCAGACGGACGCGGATTTTGCCGGCCTCGTCAGCCACATTCCCATGCAAAGGGCGCCCGCGCGCGAGGACTTTGGCGCCACCATACGCTTTGTCCACCAGACCCCGTCCATCACAGGCCAGATGATTGCCCTTGACGGTGGCCAACACCTTGCCTGGCAAACGCCCGACGCGCTGGTGGTGGAATAGCGCAGGACATTGCAAAACACCTTCGGTACGTTCAGCGCTGCGTGAAGCAACCGAAGGTGGTAGAGATGCGCGCGCTTTCGCCCCCGCGCCGCTACAAGGAGAACTGCTGGGTGTCCTTGGGGCGGGCAAAACTGTCGCGTGTGCGATCCAACACTGACTGCAGATGGGAGAAAATCATATCGATCTCATCGTCGGTGTAACTGTAGGACGACGGATTGGAGAGGTTGCGAACCCTGCGCAACGTGGTCTCCACATTGCGAACCCGCCGCACCGCCGCTTCCCGGAACCTGGTGGTCTTGTCCGTGCTCTCGTGCGCCATGACGCTTATCCATGCCTGAACTATTGAATGCTACAATCCAAACGCTTCTTCGATTAAAATGTCAACTAAAGATTGATAACATGTTTTCCTTAGGTTGCTTAGGGGGTTGTAAATTGCGTCAACCGCTTTGGAACTTTGGACGCACCGCCACCGGCCCCCTCATCTGATTGCACAGCGCAGCGGGAGCGGGCACATAAGAGCCATGGACGCAGGCACACGCATCAAGGACGCGCCCGATCGCGGCTCCGCGCGCGGCAACGGCGAGGAGGTGCGCTTTCGCCGCGAGGCGGAGAAGACCACCGGGTTCGAGTTCATCGCCGAGATCGTCAAGCGCCTGCCCAACGCCCCCGGCGTCTACCGGATGCTGGATGACAAAGGCGACGTCCTTTACGTGGGCAAGGCGCGCAGCCTCAAGAAGCGCGTGGTCAGCTATTCGCGCCCCACAGGCCTGTCATCGCGGCTGATGTCCATGGTGAACCGGACTTGTGCCATGGAGTTCGTCACCACCGCGACCGAAACCGAAGCGCTTTTGCTGGAAGCCAACCTCATCAAGCGCTTCCGTCCCCGCTACAATGTGCTTTTGCGGGACGACAAGTCCTTCCCCTACATCCTCCTGACCAAGGGGCATGCGGCACCGCAGATCTTGAAACACCGCGGCGCCCATTCCAGGAAGGGGGACTATTTCGGCCCCTTTGCCTCCGCCGGTGCGGTGGATCGGACCATCAATGCGCTGCAAAAAGCGTTCTTGATCCGCTCGTGCTCCGACAGCGTCTATGACAGCCGCACCCGGCCGTGCCTGCTTTACCAAATCAAGCGTTGCGCCGCCCCGTGTACGGGGGAGATCGGCGAAGAGGATTATCGGGCCCTGGTGGGGGAGGCGAAAGCGTTCCTGTCCGGCAAATCCAAAGCCATCCGCAAGAAGCTTGGCGAGGAGATGGAAGCGGCCGCCGAAGCGCTGGAGTTTGAGCGCGCAGCCCGCATTCGCGATCGCCTCGCCTCCCTTTCCCACGTGGACAGCCACCAGGGCATCAACGCGCAAGGGATTGAAGAGGCCGATGTTTTCGCCGTCCACCAGGACGGTGGGGAGACCTGTGTCCAGGTCTTCTTCTTCCGCACCGGCCAGAACTGGAGAAGCTCCGGTG
>JBCDCF010000379.1:0-4480 GCA_039182345.1 Pseudomonadota bacterium | reverse complement strand
CCTGGTGCGGGCTGCTGATCGATGCGGAGACGCTGGAAGTGCGCGGAGACTACGACCCACTGTCCTGAGCCCTTGCCCATCGGCGAGATGGGGTAGCGCGAGGGGGAACACCCTCGCACGATCAAGTGACAAAGCCGGCGCAAAGCGCCGCCCTTACGCTACCCTTTCGCCGCCGACGGCAAGAACAGAACGATGTCGGGCAACAGGGTGATCAACACCACAAGCCCCATCATCAACAGGCAGAAGGGGAAGGCGTTGCGGGCAATGCGCCCAATGGGCTCCCCCGTCAAACTCTTGATGACGAAGAGGTTGAACCCAATGGGCGGCGTGATCTGCGCCATCTCCACGGTGATGATGAGAAAGATGCCGAACCACACAGGGTCGAACCCCGCCGCCACAGCAAGGGGAAGCGTGACGGGCAGCGTCATGACAATGGCCGACATCCCATCAAGGATACAGCCGAGGATCAGATAGAAGACCAGGAGCAGCGCAATCAACGTGTAAGGATTGAGCTCGAGCGCATCGATGGCCGCTGCAATCTCCACAGGAAGGCCGAGCCGCGCCATGGCTTTGGAGAGGAACAGCGCCCCTGCAAGGATCAGACCGATCATGGCGCAGGTCTTCACCGTCCCCAAGAGCGCTTGCCAGAGGGAGGCAAGGCTTAAGGTGCGCTGGGCAACGGCGATGATGAAGGCGCCAAGAACGCCGATGGCCCCCGCCTCGGTGACGGAGGCAAAGCCCCCATACATGGAGCCGATCACGAAAAGAATGAGGAAGACGACCGGTCCCAGGTGGGCGAGCGCCACCATGCGCGCACCCCAGGAAGGGCGGGCCTCAGGGGCAGGCATCAGGCTCGGCTGAAGGGTCGCCCGCACGCCGATATAGACAATGTAGATGAGCGCCAGCGCCAGCCCAGGCACGATCCCCGCCAGAAAGAGGTCGAGGATCGACACGTTCGCCACCACCCCGTAGACGATGAGGGGGATCGACGGGGGGATCAAAAAGCCCAGCGTCCCCGCCCCCGCCAAGGAGCCTGAGGCAATGTCGCGGGAGTAGCCGCGCGACAGCAATTCTTTCAGCGTGATGCGTCCCACCGTCGCCGTGGTGGCCGCAGAGGAGCCCGACACGGCGGCGAACAGCGCGCACCCCAGAACATTGACGTGAAGGAGCCGCCCAGGCAGGCGCGAGGCCCAAGGGGCAAGGCCGCGGAACAGGTTTTCCGACAGGCGGGTGTGGTAGAGGATCTCGCCCATCAGGATGAAGAGCGGCAGGGTCACAAGCTCCACAGCCGTGGAGGTGGACCACAGGTCGCTCGCCAAGAACCTGTCCACCCGCATGGAGCGGAAGACTTCAAGGCTGATGATGCCGATGGACAGGAGCGCAACACCGACCCAGATCCCCGCCCCCAGAAGGAGGACGAGGAGGCCGATCACGAGGCCGAGGGGCGCACCCATCTAGCGCGCCGCTCCATTGGTGGCAGGCACCATGGGCCGTCAGCCGCCGGTGGGGGTCGCCTGGGGCGCCCGACCGGTCACGATGCGCACGATGCGCGCGGCAAAGGCCACGGCAAGAAGCGTCATCCCCGCCGCCAAAAGGGCTTGGGGGTACATGAGCGGCGTCTCGCTCGGAAAGTAGGAGCGCGAGCCAAGTTCAGCGGTGCGGATCGCCTGGCGGATGAGGGCGGTGGCCGCAAACCCCACCACACCGAGGGCAAAGGCGCTCGCCAAGAGGTCCAGGAGACGGACGACAGCGGGGCCGGCAAGGCTTGCAATAACATCCACACGGATGTGGCCGCCACGGCTCAGCGTCCATCCCGACCCTGCAAACAACACCGCGAGGAGAAGGTAGCCGGAATACTCCACCGCATAGGGCTGCGAGTAGGCAAAGAAGGAGGTGGTGATCACCTCAACAATCAGCATGACTGCAAGAAGGAGGGCCGACAACGCACCGACGGCGGCCCCGATGTAGAGGACGCCGTCGACGACTTTGAGGAGGGCGTCAAGGATCCGCCCCCCTGGTTTGGTGCGCTCAGCTGTCACCCTTGTCCGCCGTCGGCCTTGGCGGCGTGCCGGTCAGCGGCCTGTGGCGGCGCGGTAGGCCGCAAGGGCGTCCGCAGCACCGGCGGTGTCTTGCGCATAGGTGTCGGCCATATCGGCGGTGGCCTCCTTCATGGCGGCGACGGTTTCAGCGCTCGGCGCGTCGACGGTCATGCCTTCTGCCTTCAACTCCTCCATGCGTTTGCCGTGCTCGCCCTCGCTGACGGCCCAAAAGTCAGGCTCCATTTCGGCGGCGATGCGCTCGATGGTGGCGCGATCCTCTTCTGACAGTGCGTTCCACTCATCCATGTTGACGGCCATAATGTTGGACGCCCACAGATGGTTGGTGTTGTAGACGTGGTTCAAGAACTCCCAGTATTTCTGGGCAACTGCGGTGCTGCCTGAGGTCATCACAGCGTCCAGCTTGCCCGAGGCGAGCGCTGGCACAATGTCCACATTGTTCATCTGCAAGGGCACCATGCCGAGGCGGGAGACCATTTCGGCGGTGTTCTTATCGTAGGTGCGCATCCTGACGCCGTCGAAGTCATCAGGTCCTGCGATGGGGGTCTTGGTGAAGAAGTTCTGGCTCGGCCAAGGCACGATGTAGAGGGCTTTCTGGTTGCGCTTGGCAAGCTCGGCCTCCCACACCGGACGCACCGCTTCGTGCATCTTGCGAAGGTCGCCATAGTCGTCGATCAGGAAGGGGATGCTTTCGATCCCGAGGATGGGCAGTTCGCCCACATTCTGGAAGGCGGCATATTCGGCCATGGGCACGGCGCCATCTTCCACTGCGCGCAGGGATTCGTTGGCGCGGATGCCGAGCGCACCGCCGGGGTGGATGGTCATCTCCACCGAGCCGCCGGTCTCTTCCTTCACGCGCTCTGCGAATTTCTGGGCGTTCTGGGTGTGGAACTCGGTCGGCCCCCAAGGGATCGACACGTCCCAGACGGTCTGAGCGGCGGCGGGCGTTGCAAGGCTGAGGCCCATAAGGGCAAGCGCCGCGGCGCCTGCGCGAAGGGTGGGTCGGGTCAACACGGACGCTTCTCCTGGCGCTGATCGGTTCTTCGGCTAATGCTCGCACACAGGCCCCGCCGCCGCAACAATTTGTCCGGACAAATTTTGAGCACCTCCTCCCACGCCTTGACAGGGCGACGTGGTCGGCCAAATTTGTCCGGACAAATTCGAGGATGGCGCGATGGTGGCGACGTGGAACTGACCTGGCCCAATGGCGCGCGGCTCGCCCTTTCCGTGGTGGTCAACATCGAGGAAGGCTCCGAGATGACCGTCGCCGACGGCGACAAGGGGCCAGAGCCTGTGGACGAACTTGGGGTCGCCCTCAAGGCGCCGATCCGCAACTACGGCAATGAAAGCAACTACCTCTACGGCATCAAAGAGGGTGCGCCGCGGATCCTGAAGCTCCTCGATAAACACAACATCCGCACCACGGTGACGGCAGCAGCGCTCGCGCTGGAACGGGCGCCGGAGATGACCCGCCAGTTTGCCGCACAAGGTCACGAATTTGCCGCCCACGGCTACCGCTGGATCCACCAGTTTTCGTACGATGAAGCGCGCGAGCGGGATTTTATCCGCCGTGCCGCCCAAAGCATTGAGGCCACGACGGGTGCGCGGCCCAAAGGCTGGCTGTCGCGCTACCTCCTCACCCCGCGCACCAGGCGCCTTCTGGTGGAGGAAGGCTACACCTACCACATGGACGACTACTCCGCCGATGCCCCGTTCTGGGAGCGCGTCGACATGGAGGACGGCACCCACACCCCGATGGTGGTGGTGCCCTACGCCCTTGACACCAACGACATGAAGTTTTGGCTCGACCCCTCCTACCGCCCGCAGGACTGGCTGGACTATGCCATCGCCACCCTGGACTGGCTGCACGATGAGGGGACTGAGCGGGCGGTGATGATGTCCATTGGCCTGCACCTTCGCATCATCGGCCGGCCCGGGCGGATCGGTGCCTTGGACCGCTTCCTCGCCTACGTCGCCCACAAGCCTAACACGTGGATTGCCACACGCGGCGAGATTGCCGAGCGCTTTGCCGGCGCCATCGCCCCGCCCGCCTGAATTTGTCCGGACAAATGAACCGTGGCATCATCACAAAACGGCACGACAAATGGCGAGGACGGGCGCTTGGGTGAGGCGGCGGACAGGCTCTTGGTCGGCGGCACGGCCCTTCTTGCGCGCATCGGCGGGGCCTTGGTCCTTGTCTCAGCCGTCCTGGTGGCGGCAGAGGTGTTCATGCGCAACCTCTTCGGCCTTGCCGTGCTCCACTCCTTCGAAATCACCATTTACCTGTTTGCCGTTGCGATCTCCGTCAGCCTTGCCCACGCGTTGGTGCGGCGGGCACACATTCGCATCGACCTTTTGATCGGCCATGCGCCGCGGCCTTTGGCGGCCGTGCTCGATGTGGCGGCCGTGATTGCCGTTGCCGG
>JBCDCF010000378.1:0-4498 GCA_039182345.1 Pseudomonadota bacterium | reverse complement strand
GCCCTGGCTGCGTGAAACCGACTGCCCCTTCTTCAACGCCATCCCTGGCATTGCCTACTACGCCAACTGGAAGATGGACGCCCCGTCCCCCTTCGCCTACTTCGACTTCCTTGTGGTCGAGGGTGACGAGCGGCTGAAAGATGTGTGGTTCAACACGGATCTGGACCGCTTTCGCACGGAGTGGGTGCGCCTTTGGGGGTATGGCGACGCGCCCCTCCCCATGCACCGCTACAGCCATGTGACGCGGGTGGAGCGCGCCAATTTCGGCCTCGAAGTGGACGAAGGCTGGCTCACCCTTGGCACAGGCGCGCCGCCGTCCGAACTCCCGACGGTCGCGCGGGTGGAAGGCTCCCTCGCCAAGCACTTTGCCGGTTCTGACGAGCCGTGGTTTGCGCCCGTGGAAGACCGCCAGCCTCTTGGCTACGACTATGTGGGCTTCTCGCCAGAAAAGCCTGCCGAGGGCGATCTCATCCTTCCGACCCACGCCGTCGCACGGCCGTGAGCGCCCCGCCGACCCGGTGCGAGGTTGCCATTGTGGGCGCCGGCGCATCGGGTGCGGCGGCGGCCTGGCGGCTCGCAGGGGCCGGTGTCGACGTTGTGGTGCTGGACCGTGGCGGCTGGTGGGATCCGTCCCAGACCCCTGCCGCGGCCGAGGATTGGGAGTGGCGTCGCCTCACCGATTTCAGCCCCAGCCCCAATGTGCGGCAGCGCCCCGACGACGATCTTGTGGACGATCAGGACAGCGACATCAAAGCGCTGATGGTGTCCGGCGTCGGTGGCAGCACGGTGATGTGGTCGTGCCATATGCCGCGTTTCCATCCGTCCGACTTTGCCATGCGCACCCTGGACGGCGTCGGCGACGACTGGCCCATCACCTACGACGATCTTGCCCCTTACTATGCCCTCAACGAGGCACAGATGGGCGTTGCAGGCCTTGCAGGCGATCCCGCCTATCCGCCGATGCCTGAACGCCAGACGCCCCCCATCGGCCTCAATGAGACCGAAAAGCGGGTGGCCGATGCGTTTGACAGGCTGGGCTGGGCGTGGTGGCCGGCGGACATTGCCATCAACTCGGCCCGTTATGCCGGCCGCGCTGCCTGCAACAATTGCGGCCCTTGCGAGTTGATGTGCCCGTTGGGCGCCAAAGCGTCCGCCGATCGTATCTATGCCGCACCTGCCGTGCAGCGCGGGGCGCGGATTGTCACCGGCGCACGGGTGTCAGAGGTAACGCTCGGGCCAGGCGGTGAGGCGAACGGCGTTCTGTGGGCCGATGGGGCTGGCCGGGAGCACCGCCTTGCCGCCGACCGTGTGATTGTCGCGGCCAACGGGGTCGGCACCCCGCGGCTTCTCCTCTTGTCCCGCTCGCCTCGGTTTCCCGATGGGCTCGCCAACCGATCAGGCCTTGTGGGGCGTCGCTTGATGCTCCACCCGCTGGCCCGCGTCACGGGCCGCTTCGAGGCGCCCGTCGGTGGCCATCGCGGGTTCACCGCAGGGGGCATCGTCAGCCACGCCTTTTATGAGAGCGACCCGGCGCGCGGTTTCGTGCGTGGGGTGAAGCTGTTGGTGATGCGCTCCCACGGCCCTCTCCTCACAGCGCTCGGCTCCATGATGGGGCGTGTTCCTTGGGGCAAGGACCATCATGGCCGCTTCGAGGCCGTGTTCGATCACACCCTCTCCGTCTCCATCTGTGCCGACGACCTGCCTGAGGCCTCGAACGCGGTCACCTTGTCCGCAAGGGTGTGCGACACCGACGGCCGCCCGGCAGCCGCCATGGCCTACAGGCTTGGCGAGAACAGCCGCCGCGCCCTTCGGTTCGGCCGCACAAAGGGGCGCGAACTCTTGCAGGCGGCCGGCGCACAGGAACTCTCAGAGGTGGCGCTCACCACCAATGCAGGCTTTCACCTCATGGGAACGGCGCGCATGGGGGACGATCCGCAAACCTCGGTGACCGACTGCTGGGGCGCCTGCCACGATGTGCCGAACCTTTGGATTGTGGATGGCAGCCTGTTTGTCACCGCCGCCGCCGTGAACCCCACGCACACCCTGCAGGCGCTTGCCCTTCGCGCGGCCGACCGCATGGTGGCAACGAGGCGTGGGGCGTGAAGGCCTCGGCCTCAATCCACCCGTCTGCGTACGAGGCGGGAGCGGTTCTTCGTCCAGCTGATGGTGTTCACCCGTCCGCCAAGAATGCGGCTTGGTGCAAAGGCTTGAAGTTCTGGCGCATGGAGGGTGAGGCTGGCCGCGCCGCTAAAGACGTCCGCCGCGTGCCCGTCTTCCATGTCGGAGGCATAAAGTTCACGCACCACACGCCCATCCGTGGGGTCGGGCAGCACGCGTTCGGTGAAAAACGTCACCCAGCCGGGAAGGTCGATGGCAAGGTCGCCCTGCCGCTCCACCGCGACGGAAAGCTCCAGGACGGGGGCGTGGAAGCGCGTGATTTTGCCGACGGCCGTGTCGCCAGGCTGCCATCCGCGCTGGGTGTGCGGGCGCGTCATGGACAAGCGCGCCTCCCTTTGGGGCCAGCCATAAAGCTCGCGCCCGACGGCAATCTCCGCCTCGCCGTCGCACCACAAGAACGGGTCCCAGAAGCCGCTTTGCGTCCCATCGGTGACCGCAAGGCCGATGACCGCCTCGCGAAACTGGGAGCGTTCGGGGTGGCGCTGGGCAAAGTCCCATCCAAAGCCCAGATCGCAGATGAGATCGTGGATGGAAAAGCGCACAACAGGGTCCCCCACCGGCCGCAGCGGGTCAGGGGTAAGTGTGGCAATGGCGTCGGCCTCGCACACGGCAAGAACGGTGAGGGAGCGGCCGCAAAAGCGCCATGGCGGCGGGCCATAGGCCGCCGTGCCGCCGTCGGGGGAAAGCGGCGCGCTAAAACCTTTCACGAAAGCCTCCCTATGGGCGGATGGGCAATGCTGGCATACCCGGCCCCCGCCAGCAACGCTGGGTGCGGGCGATGAGCGAGGAACGGGCGGCCATCGAGGCAGCGGGCGTGCGCCTGCGCGAACAGCTTGGCGTTCTGTCCCGGCCCCTTGCGATCCCCACCACCGATCCCCTCGACCCATCAGCGGCTTCGCAGGTGCGCCCGCGCGGTGCGGCACACCCTTCCTCCATGCCCACCCTTGCTGCCATGCGCCGTGCGCTGGAGGCGGGTGAGACCACGCCGCGGGCGCTCTTGGAACGCTGCTTGGAGAGGATCGACCGCTTTTCCCATCTGTCGGCCTTCCTGCGTGTGCTCGCGCCATCGGCAAGGGCGGCTGCGGACAGGGCTGGCGAGGAACTCAGCCGTGGCTTCTGTCGCGGGCCGCTCCACGGTCTGCCGTTTGCCATCAAGGATGCATTCGACACCGAAGGGATGGTCACCACCGTCGGCTCGCAGCTTTTTGCCGACCGCGTTCCAAAGAAGGACGCCGTTCTGGTGGCACGTCTGAGGGATGCCGGCGCGGTGATGGTGGGCAAGCTCGACACCACGGAAATGTGCCTTGGCGGACCGTCCCACGACGGCGGCTTTGGCCCTGCGGACAATCCCTGGCGACCCATGACCTATGCGGGCGCGTCCACCTCCGGCGGTGGGGCGGCCATTGCCGCCGGCCTGGTTCCGTTGGCGTTCGGGAGCGATACAGGCGGCTCCATCCGCCTTCCTGCGGCAATGACGGGGACGACGGGCTTCAAGCCCACCCACGATGCGCTGCCGAGGGAAGGGCTGTACCCGCTTGCCCCGTCCCTTGATACAGCCGGTCCATTGGCGCTCACCGTGGATGACTGCGCGCGCGCCTTCACCGCCTTTTGCCCACAGGCTCCGGTCCCGCCGGCACTGACGGTGGGGGTGCCCACAGGTCATGGGACCGACTGTCCGGGTGTGTCGCCCGAGGCGGCCGGTGCCCTCTTGGTGGCGGCCGAGGCTCTCAAGGCCGCCGGGATTGATGTGCAGCCTGTGGCCTTTCCTGGCGCGCAGACCTTCTCGGCGGTGTTTTGTGCGTTGATGATGCCGCAAGCGCACGCCCATCACGCCGAAAGGCTGGCGAGGGAAGGGGCGCGCATGTCCTCCCACACCCGTGTGCGGCTTTCCATAGGGGCCTTTGTGCCTGACACCGCGCGCGCGGCTGCGCAGGGCGCGCGGGAGGCGTTGCAGGTGGCCTGGCATGAGGCAACGGCGACAGCCCCTGTCCTGATGACGGTGGGCGGGCTCGGGGAGGCGCCGCTTCAGGCCGATGTGTCGCCCTTTGCTTTCCTCGATGCGCCCCTTGTCTACTGCCCTGCCAACATTGTCGGCGCGCCATCCATCGTGCTGCCTGTGGCGGTGTCTGCGTCCGGAATGCCCCTTGCCGTTCAGCTGTCGGCGCGGCCCGGGGAGGAAAGCGTCCTCCTTGCCACAGCCGCGCGGCTCGAGGCGCACTTCGGCGGCCCACCCCCACGCCCTGAAGGCTACGGAGACCCATGATGATCAAGCGCCGCTTTGTGGATGTTGCCCACGGACAGCTGCACCTGCGCACGGCCG
>JBCDCF010000377.1:0-4505 GCA_039182345.1 Pseudomonadota bacterium | reverse complement strand
TCGGGCGTGATCTCGAAGGTGTGCTTGATGATGCCTGCCACCGTGTCCGTCGCATCGGCGGGCGCTGCGGGCGCAGTTTCCATAAAAAGTTTGAGGTGATCGGCCGTCCCGTCGAAGGTGATGGCGGCGCGAAAGTCGGCCACTTCGGGCGTGCGGAACATCAGGTCCTCAAAGTCGGTGAAGCCGATATTGACGCCGCGCACCTTCACGAACCCTGCGGTGCGATGGGTGTGCTTGATGACGGGAAAGACGTCATAGGCCGTCCCCTGAGGGGTGCCTTTGCGAAGGGTGACGATGTCGCCAGTATTCCACCGCAGGAACGGCGTTGCGTTGTTGGTCACAAGGGCGGTGACCACCAAAAGGCCTGCCTCGCCTTCGGCGACGGGGGCAAAGGTGTCGGGGTCGAGCACCTCAGGGTAGGCATAGTCGGCCCAGAAGCGAAAACCTTCGCAAGCGGCATCCTCCGCGCCCAGCATCATCATCTCCGTCATGCCGAAGCTGTCGCGCACGTCGGCACCGAACACGTCGGAAAGCTTGGCGCGTTTTGAGGCCGACAAAGGCTCTGCGGTGCATAAGATCTTGTTGATGCCGGCCGTCGTCAGGTCGAACCCGTCCGCCCTTGCAAGGTTGGCAAGCTGCAACCCGTAGCTTGCCATGCCGATCCACGCGGAGGGCTGGAACAGGCGCATCATTTCAATTTGCATGGCGGAGGGGAGGGTGTTGCCGCCGCCGGCCCACACCACACCCATCTCAGCATGGGTGGCGGCACGGCCCATCAGGTGGCCGGCAGGGTGGATGCCGAGGGGCAGCGAGAGGTGGGTGATGTCCTCCTTGGTGAAGCCGGCGCACTGAAGCACCCTTTGAAAGCCGATCAGCCCATACTCCACATCGGCAAGGGTGCGGGGGTAGTAGAGCGGCCGCCCCGTGGAGCCGCCCGAGCGCCAGAATTCGGCAATGGCGCTGCGCGGGGCGAGGCAAAAGTCCTCGTAAAATGCCTGTGAGGAGAGGGCGCGCAGCTGCTCTTTGTCGAGGATCGGGATGGCGCGCCAGGCGTCGGGCTCCAAAATGGTGGCCGCATCCATCCCCCGCAGTGCCTCTTTGTAAAAGGGCGCGGTCTTTGCCCGCTCGAAGGCTGCCACACGCCGCGCGCTCTGGCGTTCCAGGAGCGCGTCTTCGGTGGGCGGCAGGTCGAGATGGGTCATGGCGGACGGTCCGGCGACAAGGGCTTTGCGGCCAGGCCCTGACGGTCCAGCGCGCTTGATGGGGCGAGGGGCGATGGATACGCTATTTGCACCAAAGGAGGAACGCCTATGGATCTTCCGCCCGCCAAAGGCGACGCTCCGCACGCCCTTTTCCCCGACCCCGCGCCAGCGCCCGAAAAGGCGGAGCGTTTCGCAGGCTCGCCGCGGATCGAGGTGACGCCCGATTACAGGCCCTTCGATCAGCCCAATGACATGTTCAGCCGCGGCTTCTGGGACCCGGGCTTTGCCAATCGCCTTTCAAGACGCTTCTTCCGCTCCTTCGTGAAGCCCCAGGAGCGGATGCGCGATGAGGACGGCTTCACCCAGGACGACTTTGCCCTGCGCAACGGTCCCTGGGTGGTGACGGAAATGTTCGCCGAGATGCAAAAGGCGCGCGACAGGCGCGATGGCTTTACCGACGATTTCACCCCCCACCTGCCGCCCAAGGTGGAGCCCGTTCCCATCGACGACACCAAGGCGGCCGCCAAGCGGATCAAGAAGGTGGCAAAGCTCTATGGCGCAGACCTTGTGGGCATCACCGCCTACGATCCGCGCTGGACCTATCGCACCAAGTTCTCAGCGCGCACCACCTCCACCAAGCCGGTGGAGATCCCCGAAGGGATGACCAGCGTCATCGTGCTCGGCAAGGCGATGGAGTACGACATCATCCGCATGTCGCCCACGGCCACCGCCTCTGCAGGCCCCGCCTCGGGCTATGCGGAGGATGCCATCACCCTTCTTGCCCTTGCCCAGCACATCCGCAGCCTCGGCTACCGCGCCGTTGCCACCCAGAACGACACCAACCTTGCCATTCCCTACGCCATTGCCGCAGGGCTGGGGGAGTATGGCCGCAGCGGCCTTTGCATCACCAAAGAGTATGGGCCGCGGGTGCGCTTCGGGCGTGTGTTGACCGACATGCCGCTCAGCCACGATCAGCCCGTGCGGTTCGGCGTTGAAGAAACCTGCGAGATCTGCCGGCGCTGCGCCAACAATTGCCCGCCCCAGGCCATCGACCATGGGCCGCCGTCCACCTACACCTTCAACCGCTCCAACATCAAAGGCGTGAAGAAGTGGACCACGGACGGGGAGAAATGCTTCAAGTTCTGGGTCTCGCGCGGGACGGACTGCGCCAACTGCGTGCGGGTGTGCCCTTATAACAAGGACCCGCGCTCCACCTGGGGCAAGATCATGATGGCGATGCTGCAGGTGGCGCCCCTGCGGCGCCTGGCATTGCGCCTTGATGACAAGATGCGCCTGCACGATCAAATCAAGCCGTCCGCCTGGTGGCAGGGGCGGGTGGAGACCATGGATCGCGCCAAGGATCACCCCTTCGATGCCGAGTTGAAGGCAAGCCAAGATCGCGTCAAAGCCATCAGGGATGAGCGGCGCGACAGGGCGGACGCTTGAGCGCCCTCGGCAAGACCCGCCTTGCCCGGGAGGGATCGCGGTGAAGGGTATGATGATGCACCGTCCGCTGAAAATCGCGGACATATTGGAGTTTGCCGCCGAGGTGCATGGCGAAGCGGAGGTGATTTCCGCCCGCCATGAGGGTGATGTTCACCGCGCTGGCCTGCGCGCCATCAGGGACAGGGTGTGCCGGCTTGCCCACGCCCTGAGGGCAAGGGGTGTGGGCGAGGGGGAGAGGATTGCAACGCTTGCCTTCAACGGCCACAGGCACCTTGAGTGCTACTACGCCATCTCAGGCATCGGCGCGGTGTGCCACACCATCAACCCGCGCCTTCCTGCCGACCAGATGCGCTACATCATCGACCATGCGGGCGACACGCACATCTTCGTGGATGCGCCTTTGGTGCCTTTGCTGGAGCCGCTGCTGCCCACCTTGGCGCGCCCACTCACCGTGGTGGTGATGACCGACAGGGCGCACATGCCGGACACGCCCCTCGACGGTGTGATCTGTTACGAAGAGCTTCTTGACGGAGAGCCCACCCGGTTTGACTGGCCGGACTATCCCGAAGAGACAGCGGCGGGCCTTTGCTACACCTCAGGCACGACGGGTGCGCCCAAGGGGGCGCTTTACTCTCACCGCTCCACGGTTCTGCATGCCTTGTTCGTGTCGAGCGCTCTGCCGACGGTGCTTCAGCCAGGGCGCAAGGTGCTGCCAGTGGTGCCCCTTTTTCACGTCAACGCCTGGGGGCTGCCGTACGTGGCGCCCCTTGCAGGAGCCTCGCTGGTGTTTCCAGGCGCAAAGCTCGACGGCAAGAGCCTGTTCGACCTGATGGACGCTGAAGGGGTGTACTCGGCCTGGGGCGTTCCCACGGTGTGGCTGGGCCTTTTGGCCGAAATTGCCGCGCGCGGCCGTCTGCCGGAGGGGTTCGGCCATGTGCTGGTGGGCGGGTCGGCAGCGCCACGGTCGATGATTGCCGCCTTCGAGGAGATGGGCGTCACCGTCTTCCACGCCTGGGGCATGACGGAGATGAGCCCCATCGGCACCGTCGGCGCTCTGCCGCCATCGGTGCGGGCAGGGCCTCCAGAGGCACGCCTTCAAAAGCAGAGCATCCAGGGCCGCCGCGTCTTCGGTGTGGAGTTCAAGATCAACGGTGAGAACGGCGAGCGCCTTCCCCATGATGGCGTGAGCCAGGGCGAACTTCACGTGCGCGGCAACGCCGTGATCAGCGGCTACCACGCCAACCCTGAGGCAACCGAGGCAGCCATCGACGCTGAGGGCTGGTTCGGCACAGGCGATATCGCCACCATCGACCCCGATGGCTACCTCTCCATCACCGACCGCGCCAAAGACCTCATCAAGTCTGGCGGGGAGTGGATCTCCTCCCTTGATGTTGAAAACCTTGCCATTTCCCACCCCAAGGTGCGCAACTGCGCGTGCATTGCCGTGGCGGATGACAAGTGGGGCGAGCGCCCGCTTCTGGTGGTGGTGCCTGAAGGGGACGATGCGCCCGACAGCGACGAAATCCTCGATCTTCTCGCCACCAAGTTCGCCCGCTGGCAGCTTCCCGACGAGGTGGTGACGGTGGACGCTCTGCCGCTGACGGCAACGGGCAAGGTCTCAAAGCTCACCCTTCGCAAACAGTTCGCAGCCCAGCGCGCGGCTGAGGGTGGGCGCACCCCTTAGGACATGCCGCAAACGTTGACGGATGGGGCCGGCCGGGTGAGGTTAGGGTCGCGCCGGCTCGGTTGTTGGTCTTGGCGCAGCAGCCCTTTGCGCAGGACAGACCCATGACACGGATGATCACCGTGGCCGGCGCGCAGCTCGGCCCCATACAACGCACTCACTCCCGTGCGGAC